>NZ_JBSGAW010000006.1:0-284883 GCF_053600955.1 Streptomyces sp. NPDC004838
AGGGAGGCGTACGTGGGCCCCTGGCTGCCCGAGCCGCTGCTCACCGCGCCGGACGTGGCCGAGGACGTCGAGCTGGCCGAGAGCGTGTCGATGGCACTCATGCTCATCCTGGAGACGCTCTCGCCGACCGAGCGCGCCGTCTTCGTGCTGCGCGAGGTCTTCGACATCGGCTACGACGAGATCGCGGCCGCGGTCGAGAAGAGCCCCGCGGCCGTCCGCCAGATCGCGCACCGCGCCCGCCGGCACATCGACGCCCGCCGCCCCCGCTCGGTGGTCTCCCCGAGCGAGGCCCGAGCGGCTCTGGAGTCGTTCCGGCGCGCGCTCGAAACCAGGGACCTGCAAGGGCTGCTCGACGTGCTCGCCCCCGATGTCGTCGCGGTCAGCGACGGCGGCGGCGTCAAGCAGGCCGCGCTGCGGCCGATCACCGGCGCCGACAAGGTGGTCCGCTTCCTGGCCGGCGGTCTCGGCAAGTTCGATGCCACTATCACCGTCGCCCCGACCGTGGTCAACGGCAACCCGGGGCTCGTCTTCCGCCTGGCCGACGAGATCGACGGAGTCATGGCGGCCCGCGTCGAGGGCGGCCGCATCACCGGCCTCTACTATGTCCGCAACCCGGAGAAGCTGACCCGCGTCGCGACCGAGACCCCGCTCACCCTGCGATGAACACCGGCGGCGAGCCCAGGACACCGGAGTCACCTGCACGCCGTCTCGCCCCGTGCGTCGTGCCCCGGGCGTCGCGCCCGCTGCGGGCAGCGTCGCCCGCGTACGTCATCAGCGCACGTGGTGGGTGAGGTCGTCCAGCGGTAGCCGGGACAGTTCTGCTGTCGGGCGCCTCATCCGTCCGACCGTGGCGAAGCTACCGAGCGGCTGGGTGAACAAGCCGCTCCGGCTCCGGTGGTCGGGACGCCGTGGGACGCGGACGGGTTGCCCGGGTTGCGGCCGGAGGCGGACTGGCGTGAACGGATCGTGGTCCGCGGTGATTTCGGGCCCTCGGCCCGCTTCCGGCGGCCGCGCACCGGGCGGGTGGCGCCGTCGCGCGTCACGGGGTGCCGATCTCGGTCACGAGCCGGGACAGGGGTATCCGGCCCGTGGGAATGGCGGATGTTCCAGATGGTGCCGGGGCGGGGTGCCCGAGAGAGATCGCGGTGCGGACCCGCCAAGGGGCCGCCACCCGGCAGAGGGCGCCGGCCCGGTCGGCGTTGGCGCGGGGGAAGAACGACGCCGGGCAACTGCCCAGGCCCGCCGCGCCGGCGGCCAGCATGAGATTCTGCGCCACGCGTCCGGCGTCGAACTGGGCGTCCTCACCGCCGCCCTCCTCGTCCACCGCGAGGGCCACCACCACCGGAGCGAGGGCGAGATGGCCCGCGTACGAACCCAGCAGGCTCAGCTCGCGCCTGACCCGGGCGTCCCGGACGACGACGAATCGCCACGGCTGCCGGTTGCGGGCCGAGCCGGTCCAGCGGGCGGCTTCGAGTACGGCATGGAGTTCACCGTCCGTGACGGCCGCTTCGGTGAACCATCGGGTGGCCCGCAGCGAGGACAGGGCCGCGAGCAGGTCGTGATCAGGAGTTCGCACCCGATCACCCTATTGCCGGCCGTTTCGGTTCCCGCGGGCGGCGGCTCTCCGCCGTCGACGCCGCACGCCCACCGCCGGGTCGCGATGGAACTCCCGCACCACCCGCCCGGCGGGGCGGCGGACGCGCGTCCGCCGCGCACTGTCGGTCCGGCCACTGCGGTACGCCGCCGTGTTCTGCCTGGCCGGGGACTGCGTCGCGCCGCCCCGCCGCGCTTTCTTGACTCACCGGTGCGCCTCCAGCGAACGGGATCATTTCCCCGCGAGTCCCAGATTCACACCGCCTCGGAAGTCCACGGTCGACTGGGCGATCACGGCGCCGTGGTTGCGACATGTTTCCTGGACGGAAACGCTTGAGGGGAGCGTCCCGCAGGACAGCTTCTGGTACTGCTCAGCAGCGTTGCGTGTAGACACTGCCACCCTGCGCAGCGTCGCAAAGCCACCGTGCTTCCCCTTGATCTCAGCCAGCACGGTCTCCGTGAACCTTCCGACTGCGCCAACCATTTCCGCACACGATTCGGTGAAGAGTTCCGCAGTAGCCGAGCTGCACGGGGAGTTGGTTCCTTCGCCAAAGGTGCCGGCGAGGCTGTCGATACGAGGGGACAGCATCTGCTGGACCCGTTCGGCCTCTAGCTGACGGGCACTCGGGGGCGAGGCAGTTGCGCTACTGGAAACACTCCCCTGGTTCGAAGGTTCCGAATCTTCCACCGCAAGCGAATCGCATCCTGTCAAGCATAGGACGAGGACGAGGGGCCCCCAGATACGGCTGTTCATGGGGATTCCTCGTCCTCAAGGACCTTCGAAGCAATCTTCAAAGCGGTCTCCATTTAGCGCTTCTCCGAGCAGTCCTCAGGAGGCTTCGAATACCTGCAAGCTGGTCCAGACCATAAAACAGGACCACAGGGCTGTCCACCCCGCGAATGAGACACTGTCCGGAAGTAACTCGCTGAGCCGTCTACGATAAATCCCTTGGCCATAAACGCCGATGTGAATCTCATGAGAAGGTCTCATATGGCGAGTTCGGCGAGTTCTTGTAGCAGGTCGGCGCGGCGGCGCCGTATCGCCGGAATGCCCCTCACCGGAGGCTTGGGGACCTGGCCGTCATGGGTGTTCACACCAGAGACTCCCACTCAGAGCAGCCCGTCCAGCCGCCCGCGTACAAGCGGGTCGTAGGCCCGGTGCCGGAGCGGGCTCGGGGCTGGGTCGTCGCGGCCGTGGTCGTACATCCGGCCACGCGGCAGCCGCTCGCCGTCGGTGTTCATCAAGTCGGTCTGCCAGCCACCGCCGACACCGGACCGGGATACGGCGACGGGACCGGCCTTGGCGAGGGCCGGGCCCTGACACTGCAACAGGTCTGGTCAGGAACCACGTGCGCGGACTCTGGGACTCGTGAAATGCTGGAGTTCTTTGAACTGCGCATATCAACGGGGGTCGATGGGGCGTGGGTTACACGATTCCTGAGGGTGTCGACACGATGCTCGACGTCGTGGGCGTGGGGTGGCCGAATGTCGACGAGGACGCGTACCGCGATATGGCGGACGCGCTACGGGAGTTCGCGGAGGACGCGGACGACGATGCCGGGACGGCGCACGGGCACATCCAGCGGTTGCTGTCGTCGGGGCGGAGTGAGTCGCTGACGGCGCTGGACGCGCACTGGAAGAAGGTCCAGGGGAAGAACAAGGACCTGTCGGGCGCGGCCCGGATCGTCGCCGGGGCGTTGGACCGGGTGGCGGACATCATCGTCGCCCGGAAGATCGCGGCGGTCGCGGAGTTGGCCGATCTGTGTGCCACGGTCGGGATCGCGCTCGCCGCGGCCCCTTTCACCGCCGGGCTCACCACCCTCCTGGCGGGCGCGAAGATCGTCGCCACCCGGATCGCGTTCAAGAAGATCCTCAAAGAGATGGCCGAGGCGGCGGTCGCGGAGATCACCGCGGTCCTGACGCAGCCCGCGGTCGCGGCGTTGGAGTCGATCGTCGCGGACCTGGCGATCCAGACCGCGATGAACGTCACCGGTCAGCAGGACGGCATCAACGTCGACCAGGCGGTCCAGGCGGGCAAGGACGGCCTCCAGTTGAACACCGCCGGTGGCGGGAGCGGTCCGGGCGGCGCCTTGGGCATCGACCACGACGCCCACAGCAACACCGGCGGCAAACTGGCGAACGTCCAGGTGTCGATGAACAGTCGCGCCGCCGGCAAGATCGGCAAGGCGAAGGGCCACCACGGCCGGGCGAAGGGCAAGGACTCCCTCACCGCCGTCCTCGACAGCACCATCGAGGGCGTGGTCGAGAAGCTGGTCAAGGGTCACAACCACATCGGCGACCACCTGGGCAAGAAGCTCCCCGATGCCCTCGGCCACAGCTCCAGGACCCATAAGAGCACCGACAAGGACATCGACGACCGCATCAAGAAGATCACCGGCAGCGGTAGACGTGACGGCGACGACCTCGCCGGCCGCCGCGCCGAACCCGGCTCCCCCACCCGCCAGCACCCCGACAGCACCCGCACCAAACCCAACTCGCTCGATGGTGCGGTGAACGATCCCCGAGGCAATGCGGTTTCGCTGGAGAAGAAGACCTGCGCCACAGATCCGGTTGATGTCGCCGCTGGTGAGATGGTGTTGCCGCAGACAGACCTCTCCTTGCCCGGCGTTCTGCCGCTTGTTCTGCGCCGGACTCATCTGTCGGGGTACCGCTACGGGCACTGGTTCGGGCGGAGTTGGGCCTCCACGCTCGATGAACGCATCGAACTCGACGCCCGCGGCCATGGAGCTTTGTGGGCCCGGGAAGACGGTTCGGTCCTTGTCTATCCGCGGCTGCCCGCTCCCGGTGACGCGGAGGGCGTGCTGCCGTTGGAGGGCGATCGGTTGGCCTTGGTGCACGGTGGTGTCACGGACGATGTGACGACCTACGTGATCAGGGACCCGCGGGCGGGTCTGGTCCGCAGGTTCGCGGGCAGCCCGTATCGCGCGTCGACGGCGTACTGGTTGCAGGAAATCGAGGACCGGCACGGCAGCGGGATCACCGTCCACCGCCGTCCCGACGGCTCCCCCACCAGGGTCGTCCACGACGGCGGCTACCACGTCGCCCTCACCACCCGCGACGGCCGAATACATGAGCTGACCCTGCGCACCCCCGACGGACCCGTCATCGTCATGACGTACGGCTACGACCGGGACGGCAACCTCGACGCCGTCACCAACTCCTCCGGGCTTCCGCTGCGCTTCGGCTACGACGCGGAGGGGCGCGTCACCTCGTGGACCGACCGCAACGACTCCACCTACCAGTACCGGTACGACACCAGCGGCCGTGTCACCGGCACGGTCGGCCCTGACGGCTACCTCTCGTCCTCCTTCGTCTACGAGACGGTCCCGGGCTCCGACGACACGATCACCCGCTACACCGACTCCCAGGGCGCCACCACCACGTACCGCGTCAACAGCCGTCGCCAGGTCGTGGCGGAGACGGACCCTCTGGGCAACACCAGCCAGTACGTCTTCGACGCCCACGACCGGCTCCTCGCGGCAACCGATCCGCTCGGGCACACGACGCGACTCGAACGCGACGCGGCCGGCAATGTCATCGCCATGGTCGCGCCGGACGGGGAGCGGACCACGGCCACGTACAACGATCTGGGTCTGCCCGTCGAGGTGGTGGAGCGGGGCGGCGCACGGTATCGGTACGTCTACGACGCGCGGGGCGATCGCATCGCGGTCGTCAGCCCTCTCGGGTCGAGGACGGAGTACGCGTACGACAGTGCGGGTGGGGTGGTCGAGATCCGCCCTCCGGCCGGCGACCCGATCCGTGTCCGTAACAATGAGGCGGGCCTGCCCGTACGGATCACAGCGGTCAACGGTGCCGAGGCCGTATGCGTCCGGGACGCTTTCGGCCGGGTCACCGACGTCACCGACGCCCTCGGCGGCTCCGTTCGTCATGGATGGACAGTCGAGGGCAAGCCGGCGTGGCGTGAACTGCCCGACGGTGCCCGGGAGGCGTGGAGCTGGGACGGCGAGGGGAACCTCCTCGGCTACACCGACCGCATGGGACGCACCCGCACCCACTCCTACACCCACTTCGACCTGCCCCTCGAAACCAGCGCGGAGGGTGCTCGCCACCTCTTCACCCACGACACCGAACTGCGTCTGACACAGGTCACCAACGCCGCGGGGGCTTCGTGGACCTACGTCTACGACCCGGCCGGCCGGCTCGTCGAGGAGCGCGACTTCGACGGCCGCTCCATGACCTACGCGTATGACGCCGCGGGCCGCCTCGTCAGGCGGCGCAATGCGGCAGGGCAGGTATTGGAGTACGAGCGTGACGTCCTCGGCCGGGTCGCACGAATCACCCACGAGGGCGACACCCTCTCGGCCTTCGCGTACGCCTCGACCGGCGCCATCCGGGAGATCACGAGTCCCGACGCCCGGATCACGTTCGAGACCGACGCCACGGGCCGCCTGCTGTCGGAGACGGTGAACGAGCGGACCTTCCGCTACGCCTACGACGCGCAAGGCCGCCGGACCTGGAGGCGCACTCCTTCCGGTGCCGAGAGCAACCTCCACTACGGACCCGCCGGGCTGGCGGCCTACGACGTCGGGGACCACGTCTTCGACTTCGAGCGTGACGCGCTGGGGAGGGAGCGCACGAGAACCCTCGACGACTCCCTGGTCATGCGGCAGTCCTGGGACGAGGTGGGCCGGCTCACCCGGCACCACGTGGAGACGGAGAGCGCCGAGGTCCTCGCCCGAGCCTTCAGCTACCAGCCGGACGGGTCGCCCGTCGCCATCGACGACAACATCACCGGGCGCCGGACCTTCACGCTGGACGCGGGTGGCCGCATCACCGGTGTGAGGGCACGAGGGTGGAGCGAGCGGTACACGTACAACAGCGGAGGCGACCAGATCCACGCCGACGTCACCGCGGCGACAACCCCCGAGCAGGACCGCGCCGACGAGCGCCACTACGACGGCACCCTGCTGACCCGCTCGGGCCGGCGCCATCACACCTACGACGCCCAAGGGCGGCTCGTGGAACGCCGGGAGCGCTCCCTCAGCGGCAAGCAGCTGACGTGGACCTTCGCCTGGGACGCCATGGACCGCCTGACCGAAGTCCGCACACCCGGCGGCACCATGTGGCGCTACGTCTACGACGGCCTGGCCCGCCGGATCGCGAAGACCCACCACCGGGCCGACGGCACGATCCTGGAGTCGGTCGACTTCAGCTGGGACGGCCCCCAGCTCGCGGAACAGCGAACCGGCAACACCGTCCTCGTCTGGGACTACCTCGGCGCCAGGCCCCTGGCCCAGCGGGAGATGAAGACACGGGCCGACGCCGCCGGCGCGGATCAGCGGGAGATCGACCAGCGGTTCTTCGCGATCGTCACCGACCTGACCGGGGGCCCGCAGTACATGCTGGCTCCCGACGGATCCGTCTCCTGGCGCGCACGGACCACCGCCTGGGGCACGACGCGGTGGAACTCCGACGCCACCGCGTACACCCCGCTCCGCCATCCAGGCCAGTACTTCGACCCCGAGACAGGGTTCCACTACAACGTCCACCGCTACTACGACCCGGACCACGGCCGCTACATCAGCCCCGACCCGCTCGGTCTCGCGCCCGCCCCGAACCAGTACGCCTACGTCGCCAATCCGTTCGTCATGGCGGACCCTCTCGGGCTGGCCGGCTGCTCACCGGACCACACCTGGGGCGGGAGGGTCGTCTTCGTGAGGGACGAGCACGGCCGCCCGTATGAGATGCACGCCACGATCACCCGCGACATGCTCGACGAGGGCACCCACGCCAACAATCAGCTCAGGCCCCCGGGATTCGTCGACGGCAATGTGCACAACCAGGCCCGCGGGCACATGCTGGCCCGCATGCTCGGCGGCACGGGCGACGACTTGGACAACCTCTTCACCATCACGCAGAACCCCACCAACACCCCCCTCATGCGCGACTTGGAGCAGAGCATCTACAACGCCGTCGCGGGAGATCCCGCCAACGGTGTCCGGGGCCAGACCGTCCAGTACAGCGTCTATCTTGACTACACGGACGACCGGGCAACCTCGGTGCCCTCGACCATCTACATGGGTGCGGACGGCTCCGACGGATTCTCCATGGACACCCACCTCGCCAACCCCGACCACGCAGCGCAACAGAACCGACGCCGACTGGGAATCGAATGACCGACCTCGACACCCTCATCCGACTGTGCCCTCCCCCGAACCCGGCGATGACCATCGACTGGAACGGCACCGAGGCCGAACTCGGGACGCGCCTGCCCGATGACTACAAGGCACTCGCCGAGCGGTACGGGCCGGGTACCTTCTGCGACTACCTCACGCTCTACCACCCGCACGGGGTCACCGAGTACGTGAACCTCACCGGCCCCATGCCCGGGCGGATCCGCTCCCAGCTGCGCACGGACTACGACCACGGCACACACCCCGTGCCCTACGACCCCGACCACCTCTTCGCCTGTGGCGTGACCGGCAACGGCGAGTACCTCTTCTGGATCAGCGAACCGGCGGACGAGCCCGAACGCTGGCAGGTCGCGGTCAATGAGGCCCGGGGCCCGGTCTGGTTCACCTACGAAGGAGACATCACCGGCTTCCTCGTGTCCGTCCTGACCGGGCGGACTCAGGTGCCGCAGTTCCCGACCGGCCTGCTTCGGGCTCCGCTCACGTTCACCCCCTCGCACCCGGTCCTCGTGAAGCCCGAGCCCCTCGACAGCCTTCCCACCGCCCCTGTCGACACCGCGGCCATCCGCGCATGGGCCCGCGAACACGGTTACGCCGTACCGCCCCGAGGACGCATCCCCCCGGACATCCGCGAAGCCTGGGAGAGGGCCCAGAACCACTGATCGCTCCCGGTCATCCAGCCGCGCACCGCACGCCCGGCGGACCCTGGCCGCCACGGCTGGATGGCCCTGAACTTGGCCTGGGACGGGCTCCCGTCGTCCGCGGCCGGATCGCGGCCGCGGGAGTGCCGTCCGGCGGCCGCAGTTGCGACTGCGGCCTGTGCCGTCCGGCACTCCTCCCGCTCCCCTACCCTCTCGCGCGGCATGTCATGGGGCGGGGACGTGATCGTCGGCATCCGTGGAGAACGCGAGATCCTTCGAGGCTTCGAGAGAGTCCAGCCGCTCCCTGAGCGCCGCGGTGCCGAGCGTGTAGGCGTCCGAGCCCAGGGTGAGCCGCTTGACGGCTTCCGGCTGATCGGCGGACGCGATGATGGCGGCTGCGATCTTCACGGGGTCGCCGGGGGCCGGGAGTGCGGGAACTTCACCGGCGAACATCCGCCGCAGCCGGCCGGGCGCCCCGTCGGCGTACTCGGGCATCGCCGTGCCCAAGACCGCGCTGCCACCGCCGAACTCCGTGCGGGCGACCCCGGGCTCGACGAGTGTGACTCCGATCCCGAAGGGGGCGATGTCCGCCGCCGCTGACTCCCAGAACCCTTCAACACCCCACTTCGTGGCGTGATACAGGCTCATCGCGGGGAAGGCGATCTGTCCGCCGATGCTCGACAGCTGCATGATCCGCCCGCCTCCCTGCCCGCGCAGGAAGGGGATCACCGCGCGAGCGAGCTGGATCGACGCGGTCAGATTCGTCGCGATCTGCCGGTCGATCTGCTCGTCGGAAAGCTCCTCCGCGGCTCCGAAGAGTCCGTAGCCCGCGTTCGAGACGACGACGTCGATGCGCCCGAGGTCGGCGACGGCCCGCGCCACCACCCGGCGGAGGCGGTCGGTGTCGGTGACGTCCAGCGTCTCCCGCCAGAGCCTCTCGCCGTGGCGGGCCGCGAGATCGTCCAGGGTGTCGGTACGACGCGCGGTCGCCGCCACGCGGTCGCCGCGTTCGAGCAGTTGCTCGACCATCGCCCGTCCGAATCCCGACGATGTTCCGGTGATGAACCAGGTCTTCATGACGCCCCTCAAGGTAACCAACTGGATAGATACACACTGCCATGGCCGACCTTCCGTAAGCAACTGGATGGTTACGTACGATGGGGGTATGCCACCCGACGCCACCGAGACCAAGCGCCGCATCCTGACAGCCGCACGGGACGAGTTCGCCATGCACGGCCTCGCCGGTGCCCGAGTGGACCGGATCGCGGAGACCGCGAAGGCGAACAAGCGCTCGATCTATGTGCATTTCGGCACCAAGGAAGAGCTCTTCGACATCGTCGTCGCACAGAGCCTGCTGGAGCTGGCAGACGCGACACCGTTCGACGCCTTCGCACTCCCGACGTACGCCGGCGAACTGTTCGACGTGCTCCAGAGCCGCCCGGAGGTCGGGCGGCTCACGTCGTGGGCCCTGTTGGAGCGCCCCCGGCCGCTCGACGCCGAGGTGGAGGCATACCGCGCGAAAGCCGAGGCGATCCGCGAGGCCCAGGAGCACGGCGCGATCGCCCGCGACAGGGACGCCGTAGAGCTCCTCGCCATGATCATCGCGCTCGTCACCAGCTGGACCAACGCGTCTTGGTCACTGCGCTCGCTCGGAACGTCGAGCGATCCGGGCGTTCCCGGTCCCGACTTCCGTGCCGGCATGATCCGCGCCGTCGCCGAGGTCGTCGCGCCCCGCCGCTGAGCTGACGGATCATTCGATCGGTGCGGTGCTTGCGAACGTCTCGTTACCGGTCGGCGGCACGGTCGAGTTCTCGGTACAGAACGGCGATCACCGAGCACACCAAGGGCATGACGGTCAGCGGCAGCAGCAGGAGAGCCACGGCCGTCGGTGTGATCAGGACCAGCACCCCGGTGATGTACGCGTTGTCGCCGCTGATCTCCAGCATGGCCAGCCCCGCCGGACGCGCGACGGGGGCGGCCGCGTAACGGAGCAGGAAGAACGCCGGCGCCGCGGTGGCCGCGAGGAGCAGGCAGACTCCGACCGTCCTCCTCAGCGAGCCCCGGGTCAGCGCGAACGAGCGCCGCAGCGCGTGACGCGGCGACAGGTTCTCGTTGACCAGCGCGGCGGTGGCCACCGAGAGCCGGATGTACACGAGCAGCCCCACGGCCCCGGCGGCGGCCGGCAGCCCTACGGCGACCAGCAGGTCGAGCGCGCCTTCGGGCGAACTGAGGCGGCCGTACGCGGAACCCGGCACCTCGCCCGCGTCCATCGCGAGCCACAGAACCGCACCGAGCAGCACCGGGCCGCCGGCGCACAGTCCGGTCAGCAACTGGACCCGGAAGGCGTCGCCGGTGCGCGCGAGCGTGCGCCGCCGCAGTTCTCCGGCGTCCTGGGTTCCGGGTCCCGCCAGGGCACCGGGGGCGGCGAGGGCGTGCGCGGTGTGCAGCAGGGCGAGGACCAGTGCGGCGAGCCCGAGCAGCAGGACCACCACGACGGCGCCGACCGCGAGGAGCGTGGGCCACTGGTCCGCGTACGCGACGTAGGAGTCCTCGGCGGCGATGGACGCCTCGGCGTCGCTGCGGGCGTCCTCGAAGGCGCCCCACGCCAAGGCGAACCCCAACGCCAGGACTCCGACTCCGAGGAGGGCCGTCAGCGCGCTCACGGCGAGCGTGAAGCGGTACAGGGCGCGCCGGCCGTTCCGGAGAACGCGCAGTGCGTCGCGTACGAGTTCCGGCACGGTGCGGGGCGGATGGTCTGCCCCGTCGGCGTCGCCCCGGCGTGCGTCCGGTCCGCGTATCCCGCCCGGTGCCGCCCTGTCACCGCTCTCCCGTGTTCCCGGTCGCGGTGCTTCTCCCGTGCTGTCTGTCATGGTGCGATCATGCCTTAGCGAACGCCCCCTCACCCCGCCGCAGTTGGCGACGTCCACGGGCCCGCAGGTCATCGCGGGAACCGCCGAGCGGTGTCGAACCGGGCATGGCCGAGGTCAGCCGCCACCCCGCCGATGTCCTCGCCCAGCTCATGCGCCGTGCCCACGCCCCCGGCGGGCAGCACCTGCTCACCCGTACCGCTGAGAACTCCCCCGGCCTCGGATGTCAGTGGGACGATCTACGGTCTTCTCCATGACGCGATCAATGCGGGCGCTCGCCTACGCCGATCCGTCCGCCCTGGGTTCGGGTGCGGGCGGGCGGCTTCTCGGCCTGGAGACCTCCGGCGGACCGACGCCGGCCGGACCCCGGGCCCGTCCCACCTCCTTCTCGGGCGGTGTGGCATCGCCCCGGACGGCGGCGCGAGGTCTGCCGACGGTCGCGGACGTGGCCGCCGCCCGATATGTCGGTCCACGCCCCGGACCCTTGCTCGACCCGGTGGTGACCGGCGACAGCGACCGGCTCCGGTTCGAGTCCGTCTCCGGTTGCCGCGGGGTGTACGCGCGGCTCGACGTGTCGCGGGAGGGGCTGGAAGGCGCGGAGACGCCGGCCGCCGCGGGAGGCACCCGGTGAAGGAACTCCTCGAATCCGTCAGGAACGGGCGCGCCCACGAGGTGCCGGGCCTGCTCGAGCCCCTGACCGCGGCCGAGCGGAAGGAGTGCCTCACGGAGATGAAGGCGCTCCGCGCGGAGGTGCGCGGCTGGCGACGCTGGAACGAGCGGACCGCGGCGCAGACAGCGCTGCTGGTCGCGGGCGTGGGGTGTCAGACCGGGGCCGCCGCCGCGGCAGCCTGGATCAACTCCCGTGAACTCCGGTCCAGCGGCCGTACCCCGCACAAGCTGATCCTCGATGTGCTGGCCGACCGGGATCCCGCGTGGCTCGGCGACGTCGCCCACCGGCTCGCCGCCCGCGACTCCACCGCGCGGGAGGAGTATCCGCTGATCGAGGGCCTGGTGCGGCGGTCCGGGTGCCCGCTGCCCGTCACCGAGGGCGTGGTGCACGGGTGGGCCGACCATGTGGGTGCCCCCGGAAGGGGCGGGCTGCTGCGCCTCGGCGAGGATCCGCACGCGGCGCTGCTCGTTCCCCGGATCTTCGAGCTGGCGCGCCTGCCCTCGAACATCCTCTGGTACTCGGACATCAAGGCTCCCGAGGCGTGGCCCGCCGCTTTCCTGAGGCTGGCCGACGCCGGCGTGGTGGAGCGTTCGGTGCTGGTCGACGGCTGTGTCTCGCGCCTGCTGCGCGGTGGGCGGCCGGCCGAACTCAGGTTCCTCACCGGGCTGGTGCGGCGCCTGGAGCTGAGTACAGAGGAGGAACGGGCCCGGATTCCGGACTGGCTGGGCATGGCGGCGGACGGGCCGGTTCTGGTGGCCTCGCACGCCCAGGGGGTGCTGGCGGGGCTCGCGGAGAAGGGCCTGCTGGAGACCTCGGTCCTGGTCGAGATGTCGGGTGCCGTGGTCTTCCGCCCGGAGAAGAAGCTGGTGCTCACGCAGTTGGTGCTGCTGCGGAAGGTCCTGCACCGCGATCCGGACGCCGCGCCCGCGCTGCTGCCGTCGGCCGCGGACGCCTTCGGGCACGAGGACGTGGGCGTCCAGGACCGCGCGTTGAAGCTGGTGACCCGGTATCTGCCCCGCGTGGAGGCCGGACTGCGGGAGGAGCTCGCCGCGGCCGCCTCGCTGCTGGGTCCCGCGCACCGGGACGCCGCGGAGCGGGCCTTCGGGACGCTGCCGGAGGAGGACCCGGAGGAGTACCGGGAGTTCCTGCCCGTGGTGAGCGAGCCCGGTGAACTCGCACCGGCTCCCGAATCGGTGGCCGAGCTGGTCGAGGCTCTGCTCGCCGTTCTGAACGGGCGGGGCCGGACCGAACCGGATGTGTGCGAGCGGGTGCTGGACGGGCTGGTCAGGATAGGTGCCCGGGAGCCCGAGGTACTGGCCGGGGCCATGCGCGAGGCGCTGGCCGACCGCTGGTGGCTCGACGAGAGCCGTCGGCGGCCACCGGTGCTGAAGATCACGAACTTCGCCACCGGTCTGGAGGCCGTCGCCGCGGCCCTTCTCGATCGGATCCCGCTCACGACCCTCGAAATCGGCTGGAAGGGCAGGCGTTCGGGTAAGGGGCCCCGTTGCCCGCACAACGGGCTCGACGCGATCATCGATTCCCGGCTCTGGGAGGTCGCGTGGCGGCTGCGGACCGATCCCCTGCCGTTCCTGCTGGCCGTCCCGACCCGGCGGACCGGCGTGCTCGATCCCGGGGTGCTGGCCGAGCGGCTGCGGGAGTACGGGCGACTCGGTGTGGCGCCGGCGCCCGTCGACTTCGGGCAGGCGCTGCTGCGGGTGGAGTACGGCGGGGGCGGGGCCGCCGCGGAGACGGCCGCGTCCCTGGGCACTCCGGAAGGGGATCGCCTCGCCGCATGGCTCATGGGCGAGGGACCCCGGATACGAGCCCTGGGCAAGGGAGGGGCGGACGAGCCCCCGGGGCCGACCGACGGCGGACCACCGCGGCTCGGCGCCGACGCCGTCCACGTCCGGCTCGACGGGGCACGGCGGCGGCCGCAGATCGAGCACGAGTTCCGCAAGCCCTTCCACTGGTTGGGGGACGATCCCCAGGAGCTGTGGCACTGCTGCTACGGGTACTGGAACGAGAACTGGCGGACGGCGCTTCCGTACGAGCGGGAGTCGCTGGCGACCTGGATGACGCCGGCTCTGATGAGGTCGGCCGGGGAGGGTGAGCGCGGCGCCACCGTCTGTCTGCCGCGGCTCGCGGAGTCCGAAGCGCCGGAGGGGCCCGCCGGGCCGGCTCTGCACCGAGCTCTCGCGGTCGGCCTCGGTGCACGGCACGCGGACGACCGGCTGGCGGCGGTGGACGCGACGCTGATCCTGGCGGCACGGAAGCAGTTGGACCCGGCGCGTCTGGGCGACGACCTGGCCCGGCTGACGGTCCAGGGGCAGGTGAAGACGAACAGGCTGGCCGACGCCCTGGGGAAGGCCGCGGTGTCCGGCGCGTACGGGACGGCGTGGTCAGTCCTGGAGGTCGCGCTGCCCGGGCTGCTCGGCGCCAATGGGTCCGCGCGCGGGCTCGGCGAGGTCCTCGCCGTGGCCGCGGAGTGCGCCGAACGCTGCGGTTCCGCGATCCTGCCCGACCGGGCACTTCTTGTGCCGGATGGGCCGGGTGAGCCGTCGGCGCGGGGGTCCGTCGGTGGGCCGGAGCCGGGCGGGGCCGCCTCCGGTGACGGGTTCTCCGCCGGGGCGCTCTCCGCCCCGGACGGGGGCCCGGCGCGGGAGGCAGGAGGCGTGCCTGTCGACGGCGGCTCGGCAGGAGCAGCGCCCGCGCGGCACACGGTCGCCGAGGCGGAGCCGCCCGCGAGGACCGCTCCCGCAGTCTGTCCGGTCCGGGCGGAGGACTGGATACCGGGTCTGGCGGAGCTGGCGGGGAAGGGAGGAGGGTCGCAGGTGGTGGCTCAGGCGTCGCGTCTGCTGAACGCACTGCGGAAGGCGGCGGAAACGGGGGCGGACACCCGGCGGTGAGGGCCGTCCGGTCATCGGCGGTCGATCAGTGCGGCGTCGGATGCGGTGACCGTACCGGTTTCCACCGCGGCGGTGGACATCGCGGAAGCGGGTTCAGCGCCGGGCCGCCGTCCCATGGCCCTCGTTCCGCTGAGGCTCCGTCAAGGAGTCTCGCCGGACCGGTCCCAGCGGTTCCGCTCGCCGGGGTGCGGGCCGTACAGGGCCCGGCCGGGCCCTGTACGGCCCGTGCACTCGGCCCCCCGACACGGCTGCCGATGACGCGACGCGGCCAGGGCGTACGTACGGGTACCGGACACGGAGATACGCGGGCTGCGGCTGCGGCGCGCGTTGCTGGACCGCATCGCGAGGCACGGCAGCACCACCGAGGAGATGAAAGCGATGCACGAACGGGCCCGGATGTCCGCCCTCGAGCCGCATGAGCAGAGACCCTGCGGGATGCCTCCGCACGGAGGACGCCACGGGGCGGGCCGCCACCCGCCCCGCCGCGCCGCGGTTCACACCGTCTGGGAGTCGTGGGTTGTGCGCCCTCCGACGACGGTCCAGTCGCTCAGGATGGTCGAAAGCTCGTCGACAGGGACGGCGAAGGGGTCCTTCGTCGGCACGAAGAAGTCCGCGAGGTGGTTCTGGGCGATCATGCCTCGGTGGGTCTCCTCGCCGACCATGTAGCTTCCGGTGTGGGAGTAGGCGGTGAGGGCCTGGGCCACGCTCAGCCGGTGCCGGGCCTCACGCAGGCCGGGGTGGTCGATGGTGCTTCCGCTGACGAGCCACCAGATGGACGTCCAGGGCTGGTACCGGTTCGCGCGCGTTCCGTCGGTGCCGGCCGCCAGCCACAGGCCGGCGTCGGTGAAGTCACCGAGCGGGGGTGTCCGGCGGGCCTGGTCGAGTCCCCACAGCGGGACGTAGTCCGAACCCTGGAGCACCATCCGGTTCTGGATCTGGACGCCCAGGCCGAGGGCCGCCATCCGGGAGATGTTCGCGGGGCTGGCCTGGTCGGCGTGGACCACGGACCAGCGCAGCGCCCGCAGGTCCGCGGTCTGCGCGACCTCCTCCCACGCGGTCAGGACGCGGTCCAGGGAACTGTCGAGGACGGCGTGGATGCTCATCGGCCATCCGGCGGCGGCGACGCGCTTGCTGATCGCGGTGAGTTCGGCGAGGGGAGCGTCCTGGATGGTGAAGTCGTCGAACCCCTCCATGTCGTGGCAGCCGAGGTGGACGAGTTCCCCGATACCGCTGTAGCGCATCATGTCGTCGCCGAAACCGGGTGCCACGTGACGCATCCACGCGGAAAGCTCCTCCAGCTCACGCCCGGCCGTGGAAGCGGAGAGGAACAGTCTGAGGCGGACCGGCAGGTCCTGTGCGCGCCACAGGTCGAAGACGGCCTGATAGCTCTCCGGTGTCATCATGAAGCCGCCCGCGTCGGCGACAGCCGTCAGCCCGTGCCGTGCGAACTCGTCGAACATGGCGCGCGTGCCGGCGCGCTGGAGTTCGGGGGACGGCTTCGGCATCTTCAGCAGAGCGTGGCGATAGGCCGCCTGTCCCCGGACCACTCCGGTCAGCTCTCCGCCTTCGTCGACGTCGAAGGCGGCACCCGGCGGGGCGTCGTCCGCGGATGCCCAGCCGCAGGCGCGCAGGGCCGCCGTGTTCAGGACCGCGCACTCGTAGCCCATCTGGGCGAAGACCGGGTTCCTGGGAGAGGCCGCGTCCAGTTCCGCCCTCGTCGGTGTGCGCTGCTCGGCGAACTGCCTGCGATGCCAGCCGCCGACGACGCAGACCCAGTCGTCCTCGCCGACCCGGGCCACCTGGACGCGGATGCTCTCCAGCGCGTCGGCGACGGAGCACACGGTCTCCCAGTGGAGCTCTGTGTTCCACGTGACGCCGGCGCGCACCGCGTGGATGTGCGAATCCTGGAGGCCGGGGAGCACCCGGCGACCGCCGAGGTCGATGACGCGCTCGCTCGCGCGGGCGAGGGGAGCGATGTCCTCATCGGTGCCCACGGCGATGAAACGCCCGTTCCGGACGGCGAAGGCGGTCGGTTCGCCGCCTTCCGGGCCGCTTTCACCGGTCCACACCCGCGCGTTCCTCACCACGAGGTCAGCGAGCCTGGTTGTCATTCCTACTCCCTTGCTGAGCGTTGATTCGGTCGCCGCCCGCCCGTCCACGCCCCTCGGCAGAGCATCCGTCCGAGGGCGGGAGCGCTTCGGCCGCGGCGGACTCCGCCGGGTGAAGGGAGTCGCCCTGAGCATGCTGTGGAGGGACTGCGGGTGAGGCCGGTGACCGCCGATCCGGCTGAGGCCCTCGCGCCCTGCCGGGAGCGTCGCCTCGAAGACGTCAGGCGGAGCCCGGCCTCTGGGCTGTCGGGCGTCCGCTTCTCCGGCCGTGTCGAGAGCCGGGGTCGGGTCCATGGGGCCGGGTACCGGTGAAGCCGGTGGCGAGTGCGTGTCGGCGATCGCCCGGCCGTGGTGATTGCGGGCGGGCCGGCTCCACACGATGTTGGCGTGGCAAGGCGCCTCCGTGATACTCGGGCGCCTTGTCGCGCCGCCGAAGCTGCGGCAAACGTAGACCCAATAGAATCCAATCGCAATACTCTGCCCGCTATTGGTGTCGATTGACGCCATAAATGAGTCGCTTATTGTATCCAATGAAGGGTGAGGGTTCCCTGGGTTGAAGGAAGGGGAAGCGCGCGCCGCCGCCCGGTGGGCAGGTACCGGGCCCACGGTTCTCACCATGCCCGGCCGATGCGACTCCTCCCCCGTACGCGCCGGTACGGCGTGGTGGCCACCGTCCACGGCATCGGCCGCCGTGTCGGTGCGCGGGACCGGCCCCTCCCCGTCCCGCGAGTCGCCACGCCGTCGCGCCTCCTTGCGAGGCCCCCGGAAGGGTCCGTTCGGCCCTACTGCGCGCACGCGGGCTGAGGAACGCTCGTCGTGAACCGGCAGCGTGCCCGGCACATGGCCGGGGCAGAGGGTGTACAGGATGAATGAACACGCACGGCATATGAGCGGCGGCGGTGAGGCGGAAACCCCGCGGCATCTGACCCGGCTCCTCCGCGGCGAGGCGCTGCGGTTGCTGGGAACCGTCTCCCTGGGACGGATCGTGTTTACGCACCAGGCTCTGCCCGCCGTCCGCCCCGTCAACCACCTGGTGGACGGGGGAGATGTCATCGTCCGGCTCCACGACGGCGCGAGCGCCGCCTCCGTCGGCGCACCCGCCGACGGTCCCGGCGTCGTCGTCGCCTACGAGGCGGACGTCATCGACCCGGACACGCACCTCGGCTGGAGCGTCGTCGTGACCGGATACGCCCGCCACGTCGCCGACCCCGATGCGCTGAGCCGGTACCGGACCCTGCTCCGTCCCTGGGTCGCCCAGACCACGAACGACATCCTGCGCATCCGGCCGGACATCGTCACCGGCTTCCAGATCACCGTCCTGCCCGGCCCGGCAACACCTTCACCGGCGGGAACCCGGCCACCGGTCCCCGGGCTCCGCGGCTCGGGCTGACCGTCCCCGGGCCGGTCGCGGAGATGACCGGACCGTCCCATCGGGCCGCTGTCGGAGCGTCGGGCCGCGGTAGCAGCATCGCCCCGCTGTCGGCGCGTCAGGCCGCGGTCGCAACGTCGGGTCACGGTCGTGGCATCAGGGCTGCGGTCGTGACATCAGGCCGCGGTCGTCGCGTCAGATCGCCGTACCGGGGATCAGCGGTGCCCGCCAGACCAGCCGGGTACCGCCGCCCTCGGCGGGCGTACCGACCTCGAAGGCGCCGTCGGCGTCCCGCGCCCGTTCGCGGAGATTGCCGAGCCCGCTGCGCCGGCCGTCCTCGGGGATGCCCCTGCCGTTGTCCGTCACCGTGAGGACGACTTCGTCGGCGGTGGCCCGCACGTTCACTTCCACTCGCGTCGCGTGCGCGTGCCGGGCGGCGTTGCTCAGCGTCTCGGTCAGCACAGCCATGACGTGGTCGGCCACCTGCGGCGGCACATCGGTGTCCAGCAGGCCCTCCATGGTCAGCCTGGGCGGGAATCCCAGGGCCGAACCGGCTTCCCCGACGGCGCGGGCGACCCGGGCGCGCAGGCTGGGCCCGGTCTCCCCGTCCCGGTTGCGCAGCCCGAAGATCGTCGAGCGGATGATCTTGATGGTCTCGTCAAGGTCTCCGACGGCCCGAGCGACGCGCTCGGCCGCGCCCGGATGCTCGATCAGCCGGGTAGCGCTCTGCAGGGTCATGCCGGTGGCGAACAGCCGCTGGATGGCGAGGTCGTGAAGATCGCGGGCGATGCGGTCACGGTCTTCCAGAAGCACGAGATGCTCGGCGTCGCGCCGGTGGTCGGCCAGTTCCAGGGCGACGGCTGCCTGCCCGGCGAAGGCGAGCAGCGGGTCGAGTTCACCTTCGGTGAAGACGTCGTCGCCCTCCGGACGGGCCAGCAGCAGAACACCCCGCGTGTCCTCCGCCGCCGTTCCCAGCGGGACGGCCACCGCCGGACCCAGCCCCTCGAACTGCCGTGGCCCGGCGTTGTACCGGGCGTCCGAGGCGATATCGGCACAGGTGATGGGTTCGCCGGTCCGGTAGGCGGCGCCGGAGAGGGTCCTTTCCACCGGTACGACCAGGCCCCGCCGCAGGTCTCCCTCCTTTCCGACGGCCAGCTCGGCGACGAGGTCCCCGGTGCCGGGTATCGGGACGCACACGTCGGCGAGCCGCGCGCCGGTGATCTCCTGTGCCCGGCGGGCGATCAGTTGCAGCACCTCCAGCCGCGGGCTCCCGGAGAGCAGGCTCTTGGTTATCTCCGCGTTCGCCTCCAGCCAGCGGCGCTGGCGCTGCGAGTTCTCGTACAGCCGGGCGTTGTCGATCGCCACCCCGGCGGCCACTGAGAGGGTGGAGATCACCGACTCGTCCTCGGCGTCGAAATCCTGGCCGTTTCGTTTGTCGGTCAGGTAGAGGTTGCCGAAGACCTCGTCCCGGACCAGGATCGGCATGCCGAGGAACGTCCGCATCGGCGGATGGTGGGGCGGGAAGCCGTGCGACGAAGGATGCCCACCGAGGTGCGAGAGCCGCAGCGGCTCCGGGTGACGGATGATCTCGCCGAGCAGGCCGTGACCTGCGGGCCGAGGCCCGATCTTCGCGATCTCCTCCTCGCTCAGCCCGGTGGTGAGGAACTGGGACAGTCTGCGTCCGTCGGGACCGACCACGCCCAGGGCCCCGTACCGGGCGTCGACCAGCAGCGCGGCGGCCTCCACGATCCGTCGCAGCACTTGGGCGAGGTCGAGTTCACGGCCCACGGAGACCACGGCCTCCAGCAGGTTGTGCACACGGTCCCGGGTCCCGCGTGCCGCGTCGATGCGTGCCTGCAACTCGTCCAGCAGTTCGTCCAGCCGCAGCTGGGGCATGCGCGACAGCGGCTCCTCCGCGCCCACCGACCACTCCTTCGTCGATTACCCGTTCGTATCCGACAAAGGTTATCGGGCCGCCCGCGGTGCGCTGACGGCGTACGGGCGGACCCGGCCGGACGCGTGCGAGTACGGGGTACGTACGGCGAAGACGTCAGCGCCTCGGACGGCCCTCGTGCGGGGAATGCGACGTGCCGTGCCGGCCCTCCTGGCCGATCTGGGCGGCGATGACCGCCGCCTGGACCCGGCGCTCCACGCCCAGCTTGGCCAGCAGGCGCGAGATGTTGTTCTTGACGGTCTTCTCCGCGAGATAGAGCCGCTCGCCGATCTCCCGGTTGGTCAGCCCCTCGCCCACCAGCGCCAGGATGTCCCGCTCACGCTCGGTCAGCCCGGAGAGCCCCTGCGACTCCTCCTTCCGGCCGCCGTCCCGGAGGCGGGCCATCACCCGAGCCGTCGCACCGGGATCCAGCAGGGACTTGCCCGAGGCCACCGTGCGTACCGCCGAGACCAGGTCCGTGCCGGAGATCTGTTTCAGGACGTAGCCCGACGCCCCGGCCATGATCGCGTCCAGCAGCGCCTCCTCGTCGTCGAACGAGGTCAGCATCAGACAGGCCAGTTCCGGCATCCGGGAGCGCAGCTCACGGCACACGCTCACCCCGTCCCCGTCCGGCAGTCGCACATCCAGCACCGCCACGTCGGGGCGCAGGGCCGGCACGCGTGCCAGCGCCTGCTCCGCCGTGCCCGCCTCTCCGACCACCGTGAGGCCGGGCTCGGCGTCCAGTAGATCGAGGACACCCCTGCGTACGACCTCGTGGTCGTCGAGGAGGAACACCTTGACCGGCCCTGGCGTCGAGGCGCCGGTCGAGGTGTCAGCGGCATTGTCCGTCATGTGGAAGCTCCGTCATCCCTGTCGATGGCTGTGCTCGCCGCCCGCCCGGGTGGAGAGCACCTCGCAGTGTGCCTGCGGAGGGCCCGCGGTGCCAGGGCCGGATGGCCCTCCTTCCTCCTTGGGAGACCCTGGCGGAGCGCGGTGGCGTTGCCGGGGGCGGTGCGGTCGGGCTCGGTGTCGACGTCGAGGCGCGGGTCCGCGGTGGCCGCCAGGGCGGCGCGTTCGGCGGCCCGCGTCCGCCGCGAGGGCCGCGAGGGCCGCAAGGTCGGCGGGTTCGGGGTCGAAGGTGGGTGTGGTCGGCTGCCGCCGGGTCGAGGAGGGCCTTGACGATGGCGATGCCGGGTTCATCCTTCTCGACCAGCATGGGGGGGCGCCGGCACGGCGAACTCTTCGCCGTCGGGGTCGGCGGGTCGGTCCTCCAGGTCGTACCGCGATCAACCGATCGGATGATTCCCCTTCGAGCGCGATGGGCGATGTGGCGGGGGCGGTCCGCGCGCGAAGCTCTCCGCATGACCACCACGAGCACGCCCAGAGCGGGTCGACGGCCCATCATCGAGGTCAGCGACCTCCGTAAAGCCTACGGCGGCAGGACCGTCGTCGACGGCGTCTCCTTCACCGTCGAGGAGGGTGAGATCTTCGGGATTCTCGGTCTGAACGGCGCCGGCAAGACCACCTCGGTCGAGTGCGTCGAGGGCCTCCGTGTTCCCGACTCCGGCCGCGTCCGGGTCGCGGGACTCGATCCGATCGCCGACCGCGCCGAGGTCACCGAGGTCCTCGGCGCCCAGCTCCAGGAGAGCGCCCTCCAGGCGAAGCTCACCGTGCGCGAGGCGCTTCAGCTGTACTCGGCCTTCTACCCGCGCCCGCTCGACTGGCGGCCCCTCGCCGAACGGCTGGGCCTGACCGCCAAGCTCGGCACCCGCTTCGGCAAGCTGTCCGGCGGGCAGAAGCAACGGCTGTTCATCGCGCTCGCCCTCATCGGCTCCCCCCGCGTCGTCGTCCTCGACGAGCTGACCACCGGCCTCGACCCACGCGCCCGCCGCGACACCTGGTCGCTGATCGAAGACGTCCGCGACAGCGGCGTCACCGTCATCCTCGTGACGCACTTCATGGAGGAGGCGCAGCGGCTGTGCGACCGGATCGCCCTGATCGACAAGGGACGTATCAGCGCGCTCGACACCCCCGACGGGCTGATCGGCCGCTCGACGGGGTCCGCGGTCATCTCCTTCACGCCGTCGCGTCCGATCGACCACGAGACCCTGGCCGCGCTCCCCGGGCTGGCGGCCATCGAGAGCAAGGACGACCGGATCACGCTCAGCGGAACGGACGAGACCGTCAACGCGGTGATCTCGCTCCTCGCCCGGAGCCATATCGAGGCGCACCGGCTCCGGGTCACCGACGCCACGTTGGACGACGCCTTCATCGAGCTGACGAAGGCATGACCGGCAATGCCCCGCCCCGCACCCAGGAGCAGCGACATGACTGAACCGGCGATGACCACGGCCCCGACCGTCACCGGCGGCCCCTCTCCCCGAGCCGCCGTGCTGCGCTCCGAGATCAGGCTCTACCGTCGTGACCTCTCCAACATCGTCTCCATCGTCTTTCCTCCCGTACTGCTGCTGATCCTCGGCCTCGTGCCGATGTTCCGAGAGGTCGACGATGACCTCGGCGGCCTGCGGGTCATCGACCTCTATGTGCCGGTGGTCGTACTGATCTCGCTGATCACGGCCGCCCTCCAGGTCTTTCCGCCGATCCTGACCGGCTACCGCGAACTCGGCATCCTGCGGCGCATGTCGACGACCCCGGTGCGCCCGTCGACCCTGCTGTCCACGCAGATGTGGCTGAACGGCGTGGCGGCCCTCGTGTCGGCGGTCATGTGCCTGATCGTCGGCCGGCTCGCCTTCGATGTGGCGTTCCCGCGCGAGGTCGGGGGGTACGTCCTGGCGCTGCTGCTCGCCGCCGCGGCCGGTCTCGCCATGGGCGCCCTGGTCGCGGCCCTGGCCAGGACCGCCAAGCACGCGACCGGCATCGGCACCGCGGTGTACTTCCCCGCGCTGTTCTGCACCGGGCTGTGGATTCCCGTGCGGGCCATGCCGGACGTCCTCGCCGACATCGTTGTGCTGACGCCCTTCGGCGCCGCGGCCGGCGCCCTGGACCAGGCCGCCGGCGGCGACTGGCCCGCCTGGTCCCACCTGATCGTTCTCACCGTGTGGGCCGTGGTCACCTCGGGCGCCGCCGTCCGCTGGTTCCGGTGGGAGTAGGGAGCGTCCGTGCACACTGAGGCCATGACGACCGCGGACACCGATCTCGACCGGCATTGGGCGACCGTCCTCAGATGGCATCCGTACTGGTTGCTCGCCACAGGCACCCTGCTGTCCGCGGCGAGGCCGGAGCTGACGCCGACCACGGGCGAACGCATCGCCACGGTCACGCTGATCGTCGCGGCTCTCGTACTGCAGCTGTGGTGGGGAAGGACCCGTCGCGTCGGGACGTCGGCCCGGCCGGTACGCGCCCGCCCCGACACCGCCTCGGCCGCGTACTTCGCGATGCGCTGGGCGATCAGCTCCGTGCTCACCTGGCTGAATCCCTTCTTCGCCTTCTACGCGGCAGCGGGCTACATCGACAACAACGAGCTGATCTCCGACCGGCGCTGGCGGAAGGTCGGGGCCTTCGCCTCCTCCCTCCCGCTGGCCGCGGCCCAGGCCGGCGGGGTGCCCTTCACACACGCCGGGCAGTGGGCGCTGTTCGCCGGTCTGCTCCTGGTCAACAACGCGCTGCTGATGATGATCGCCTACTTCGTCCAGCACGAGGAGGATCGGTCCGCCGCCAGGGCCGCCGCCATCGCCGAACTCGAACGCACCAACACCGCCCTTCAGCAGGCGCTCGACGAGAACGCCGCCCTGCAGGCCCGCCTCCTCCACCAAGCGCGGGAAGCGGGCATCGCCGAGGAACGCAGGCGGCTGGCGGCGGAGATCCACGACACCATCGCCCAGGGCATGACCGGCGTCATCACCCAACTCCAGGTCGTATCGAGCACATCCGATCCGGCGACGGCGCACGAACACCTCGACCGCGCCGTCGACCTGGCCCGCCACAGCCTGGGCGAGGCCCGCCGCTCCGTGCAGAACCTGGCTCCCGTGGACTTGGCCCACGACACACTCCCCCGGGCGCTGCGGAAGGCGGTCGCCCAGTGGGCCGAACAGAACCGCGTCCGCGCCGAGTTCACCCTCGCCGGCGAGGAACTGGAGCTGCACAGCGAAGTCTCCGCCACTCTTCTGCGCATCACCCAGGAAGCGTTGACGAACGCGGCCAGGCACGCCGACGCCTCCCGCGTCGGCGTCACCCTCAGCTATATGGACAGCGAGGTCGCGCTGGACGTCCGCGACAACGGCCGGGGCTTCGAGCCGCTGCGGCCACCGAAGCGCACGGGGACCGGCGGCTTCGGGCTCGAAGGGATGCGGTCCCGTGCCGAGCGCGTCGCCGGCTCCCTCACCGTCGAGTCCGAACCCGGCTACGGCACGGCGGTCTCGGCCCGACTGCCCCTGGTCCGCCCGTGAGCTGATACGGCGGCCCCGGCCGCGTGCGGTACGGGCCTCGACGAGGGAAGGCCGGGGCACCAGGGGTTCCGCCCCTTGTGCGCCATCGCAGCACCGTGCGGCCGGGCGCTCTCCCGGCGGTTCAGACACTCGCCGCCGTGGCGTGTACCGCGTCGGCGACCAGGTCGGCCATGTGATCTCGATGCTCCCGGCCCGTCCCGGCCTCGTGCCCTGGGAGACCCGGTAACGGCCTCCCTCCCGTACTGTGGGTGCGCCATGACCGACATCACCTTGCTGCTGGTGGACGACCATCCCGTCGTGCGGGACGGGCTGCGCGGCATGTTCGCCGCCTCCCCCGGCTTCACGGTTCTCGGAGAGGCTTCGAGCGGCGTCGAGGCCGTGGAGATGGCATTCCGTCTCGATCCCGACGTCGTACTGATGGACCTGCGGATGCCCGGCGGCAACGGTGTCGACGCCATCGCCGAGCTGACGCGGCGCGGCGCGCGCTCCCGGGTCCTGGTGCTCACCACCTACGACACGGACACCGACACGCTCCCGGCGATCGAGGCGGGCGCGACCGGATACCTGCTCAAGGACGCTCCGCGGGATGAGCTGCTGGCCGCGGTACGCGCCGCCGCCGACGGCCGGGCCGTTCTGTCGCCGGCGGTCGCGTCCCGGCTGATCAGCGTGGTCCGTGGGCCGGCGACGCCCGGCGGCGAGACGCTCTCGGGCCGTGAGCGCGAGGTCCTCTCCCTCGTCGCCCGTGGCACGTCCAACCGCGGGATCGCGGCGAAGCTGTTCATCAGCGAGGCCACGGTGAAAACCCATCTGACGCACATCTACGGCAAGTTGGGCGTGAAGGACCGGGCCGCGGCGGTCGCGGCCGGCTACGACCGGGGCATCCTCGGCAGGCCCTGACGGCAGCCGGACCGGGACGGCGGCTCCGGCCGGGCCGTCGCCGAAGCCATAGCGCCGACGACCCCGCCGTCTGCCGACCGCCCGGGGCCGAGACGTACGCGCCTGCGGGCCGGGGGCTACGAGCCGGGGGCCGAACGGGACCGGGTACGGCGGCGGGGGACGCCCTCGTCGGTGGCGCGCAGATCCTCCAGCAGGCGGGCCTGGCCGGTGAGAACGCCGGTGAGGATGCCCCGGGCGACCCGTAGGAGTTCGGCCACCTCGGGGCTGGCCAGCGCGTAGTGCACCGCTGAGCCCTCACGGCGGGTCACCACCAGATTCGCGCGGCGCAGTACCGCGAGCTGCTGGGAGAGATTCGCGGGCTCGACCCGTACCTCGGCCAGCATTTCGGACACGGCGTGCTCACGCTCACTCAGCAGTTCCAGCACCCGGATACGCACCGGATGCCCCAGCGTCTTGAAGAACTCGGCCTTCAATTGATAAAGCGGCGCGGTCACCGGACCGGCCTCTCGCCCCGACGCCCCGGCGTCCGGCCGGACGTCATCCGTCCCGCCCACTCCATGCCCCACATCCCCTCAGCAGCCACTGTCACGAGGACATCATCGGCCATCGCGCCATTGTGGCGACATCGCGGCGGCCGGGCCCGGGTATTCGGGAAAGCCGGAGAAAGCCGGAGAAAGCCTTGCCCGGTGGCTGTGTCCGCGATCTTTGCGGACACAGCCAATCCGTCATGCGGTGAATTGCAGAAGTCTGCAATTCATGGGCAGAAGAAAAGGGCTCGGAAGATCAGCCCGGATTGCCCTGGTCGTATCGCCGTACGGCCCAGTCGTCCCCGGGGCCCCAGGTCCACTCCATCGACGGGTCGTACCCCTGCTGACCCTGCTGGCCGCCGTACTGCAGCTCGTCGTACACCGGAGGCTGGCCGTGGCCCTGCGGCTGGCCGAAATCCTGTACGGGGATGCCCTGGGGCGGGGTGACGTCGGGGCTGTACCCCTGCGACTGGGAGTACTGCGGGTACTCCTGGTAGTGCTGGTGGCTGTGGGCCGGGTGCGAGAGGTGCACCTGGGACTGCTGTGTGGACTGCTGCTGGTACGCGGCGCGGCCGTACACCTGACCGCCCATGCCGTACTGCTGCTGGTGCTGCTGGGTGTGCTGGTGCTGCCGGGCGTAGGGGCTTCCGTGGGGCAGATGACCGTGGGCGTACCCCTGGGCCGTCAGGTGCGGGACGTCGTAGCCCTGCTGCGGCTGCGGCACATAGGGGCGGAAGCTCTCCGGCTGGAGCTGCTCGGGTACGGGCCGCGCGGGGGCCTCGGCAGTGACCGTTCCGGTGGCGCCGGAGGCGGTCGGCTCGGGGACGGGCGTGGCTTCGGGGGCGGTCTCCGGCGTGGCGGTGTCGGGGCTCTCCTCGGGCCGGTGGCCGGGGAGCAGGACCTCGACGTCCCCGTCACCGGCCTTGCGCCTGGCGTCCGCCCACTCCTCCAGCTGGGCCTTGCAGGCGAGGTCCAGATGCATCACGGCACGGGCGTCGACCACGACCCGCCGCTTGTCGGCGACGGACTCCAGGGCGTCGATCAGCTTGAGCATCTTGAGAAACGTGGCGCTGCCCTTGATCACGAGTCGGGCGCTGTCGCCGTCGGTGGTCTTGCGGATGGTCATGTGGGACATCCGCAGCGCCGTGAGGACGATGGCGACGGCGAGGCCGGCGAGCACGCCCTCCAGGAGGTTCGCGAGGACGATGGCGGCCGTGGTGATCAGCATGACGATGCCCTCGCCGCGGTCCGTCTTCCACATCTGCACGAACGCGGGCGGGTTGAAGAGCTTCCACCCGGCATGGAGCAGGATGCCGGCCAGGACGGTCACCGGGATGAGGCCGAGCAGCCCCGGCAGCAGCAGTCCGAAGCCGAGGAGCCAGGCACCGTGCAGAATGCGGGAGATCTTGGTCCTCGCGCCCGCCTGGACGTTGACCGCGCTGCGGACGATGACGGCGGTCATGGGCAGGGCGCCCAGGAGTCCGCAGATGGTGTTGCCCACGCCCTGGGAGAACAGTTCCTTGTTGTACTCGGTGCGCTCACCGGAGTGCATCCGGTCGACGGCCGCGGCGCTGAACAGGCTCTCGGCGGAGGCGATGATGGTGAAGGTGACGATCATCATCAGTACGGCCGGGTCGAGCAGATGCCCGAGGTCGGACGGACCGACGACGTCGATGGCCTCCGTCAGGTCGTCGACCTTCACCCTGTCGATGTCGAACACCGGCAGCGCGGCGATGATCGAGCCGAGCATCACGGCGAGCAGGGGCGCGGGCACTTTCCCCAGCGGCTCGGGGACCTTCTTCCACACGAAGCACAGCACGACGCTCATGGTGCCGAGGACCAGCGCGGCGACCTTGTGGGGATCGCCGACGACGTCCGCGGCCAGATCGGGGAGACCGGCCATGTTCTTGGTGGCCGTGCCGAGCTGCTTGGAGTCCACGAGGGCGTAGGTCTGACTGAGCATCAGCGGGAGACCGATGCCCGCGAGCATGCCCTGCACCACGGAGAGCGAGATGGACTGGAACAGACGGCCCATCTTCAGCATGCCGAGCCCCATCTGGAGCAGGCCGGAGATCAGGACCACGGGACCGAGCAGCGCCACCGAGTGCTCGGTGGTGAACTCCAGGACGAGGACGGCGAGTCCGGCGGCGGGACCGCTCACCTGGAAGGTGCTTCCGGGGAGGAAGCCGACGACGAGGCCGCCGACGATGCCCGAGATGATGCCGAGGGATACGGAGACGCCGGAGGCGGCCGCGACACCGATGCACAGGGGCAGGGCGACCAGGAAGACGACGACCGACGCGACGATGTCGGTGCCGATGGACCCGGAGCGCGCGGACGAACCGGCGGGTTTCCCGGAGGTCCCGCCGCTGCTCCGTTTGGCGTGACGGCCCGCACCGGGACGTGTTCGTTCAGACGACAAGGTGGTTCCTTCCACCACATCCGGCCGGCCGTGGTGCCCGGGGGGAAGTCCGTTCGGCGAACCGGTGCGTGGGTCGTGGGGGGTGCCGTCCGCCGGGACGGCCGGGACTCCGGGGCGGAGTCCCGGCCCGGAGCATGCGCCCGTGCCGTGAGTCGTCCATGAGCACTTCATTAGAGCGTTCTCACCGACGGGGACGAAACACCCGGCCCGGCCGCGCGGGCCCAGCAGGCTGCCGGGGCGTTCCCCGCACACCGCCCGGCGGGCGGGCCCGGAGGCCCCCCACGCCGCGGTGGACGCCCGGAACGGGGCCTCGCGCGCCCTGCTGGAGCCTCTGGGTTCCACCAACGTCCGTGACGTCGAGGAAGGCGACGACGGCGCCACCAAGGGGTGCTCACGCGCCTTGCCCGAGGGACGGGAGGCCCTCCGGGGCGCCGGCCCCACCCCGGTGCCCCGCCCGGTGCCCCTCCCGTGTCGTCCCGGCCCGTGGTCGGACCGGCCCGTGGTCGGACCGGCCCGTGGTCGGACCGGCCCGTGGTCGGACCGGGGAGATCAGGCCAGGAACTCGGTCAGGTGCCGGTTGAGCCGGGCCGCGTCCTCGGTGGGGATGGTGTGGTGGGACGCGCCCGCCAGCACGGCGACATCCGCCTGCGGCATCAGGCGCCGCACGGCGGCGGCCGTGCGCCGGAGGTCGTGGGCCCGGCTGCGCTCGGCCAGGAGCACCAGGGTGGGCACGGTGCAGGACCGGAGCGCCTCCGCACCGGGACGGCGCATGACCAGAAGCTTGGAGGGCCGGGCACCGACGGTGCTGTCGAGGAAGGACTGCCAGCCGGGATCCTGCGGGGTGCGTCCTGTCTCCCACCTCAGGAATCCGCGGTGGCGTGCGACGGAGGGCTTCAGCAGCGCCGGCAGTGCGCGAAGGAAGTAGCGGGCGCTCATGCCGGCGAAGCAGTTGGTCGGGTCGAGGAGGACGATCCTGCCGAGCCGGGCGGGCGCGTGCAGCGCGTAGTTCAGGGCGATCCAGGCACCGTAGGAGTGCCCGCAGAGATGCGCCCCGTCCAGTTCGAGGCCGTCGAGCAGTTCGTCCATCCAGGCCGTCAGATCGCCGATGTTCCGCAGCGGCGCCCCGTCGTGAACGCTGCGGCCGATGTCGCCCATCACATCGACGGCGTACACCCGGTGGTCGCGAACGAGTTCCCCGACATTGGCGAACCAGACCATCGACGTCGTCCCGCCCCCGGGCAGCAGGACGAGGGGGACACCGTCCTCGGGGCCGCTGATGTGGACCCGCGTACTCCCGTACCGGGAGGGCACGTCGACGCTGTTCACCGCCACCGGCCAGCGGCTCAGAGCGGCGTCGTAGGCTGCATCGAACTCGGTGTGGTGAGGCATGGCTCCGCCCTGGTTTCTTGATTCATCAAGAATCTCGATTATCGAGATATTATTCGGAGGACACGCGTGGTCGACAAGGACGCCGGGCTTCAGATGGTCCACCTGCTGCGCGATGTCACCGTCGAACTCGACCTGTTCGCCGCCGGGTTCGCGGAGGAGTACGCACTGCACTCCACGGACGTACGCGCGTTGATTCATCTCGTGGACGCGGACCGAACGGGCGTGCCCGCCACGCCGGGATGGCTGGGCGCGCAGTTGGGGGTCAACTCCGCGTCGACGACGGCCCTGGTCGACCGGCTGGAGCGCAAGGGGCTGGTCCGCCGGGACCGTGACACCCACGACCGCCGCAGGGTGCTGCTGATGCTCGAGGAGAAGGCGGTCACCATGGGCTGGTCCTACTTCGGCCCGCTCATGGGCGAGATGGTCACGGCGATGGGTTCGTTCGACGAGACCGAGCTGGCCACGGTGCGGCGGTTCCTGCTCGCCATGCGCGACACCACGGTGGCGGAACGGCTGTCGCGGGGCGAGACCGCGGGCAAGCCCGTGCGGCGCGCCCTACCGGAAGGCTGAACGGACTCTGTCCGAAAGCGATCTGACGAATAGACCTGTCTCCCGCGCCCGACGGCCTGCTCCACCCGCGCGCCCGGACAAGGGCCCGCCGACGAAACGGGCGTGAGGACGCCGGAGCCACTGACGGGAGCGAGGGTTTCCGGCCCCGGGAGGGCACGGCCGCGAGCGCCCCGGGCAGCGGCACCGCGGCCACGGCCCGGAGCGGCCGGGGCGGTTCAGCCGGCCCGTCGACCGCCGTCGACGCCGGGCGGGAACATGTCCTCGATCCACCGTGCGTCGGTGAGGTACCGGCGGTCGTGCCCCTCGGCGATGTGCCGGCCGAAAGCCGGATGCCCTGCCGACGCCTGGGCGTGCATCCACTCGACCAGCGCCCGCAGACGGGCTGCCGCGACGGCCGGAAACGCGGTCCGCTCCTCCTGCGACAGGCCGTAGGCGTCGGCGAAGAGCCGCAGCCGGCGGCGGGCTTCGGGGACGGGCAGCGTGAGTTCGGCCTCGTCCGGCGCGTACAGCGGGACGAAGCGGTACGCGGTGTAGGCCACGTCCCACAGGCGCGGACCCGGGTGGGCCGTGTCGAAGTCGATGAAGGCGACGGGGAGCGACCCCCGGAACACGGTGTTGTAGGTGGCCGCGTCACCGTGGCAGATCACTTCCGCGGGTTGACGCGCCGGCAGCTGCCACACGTCGTCCGGCTGCCGTACGAAACCCAGCGAGGCGTCGTGCAGACCCCGGAGCAGCAGAGCCGCGGCGGTCAGTGAGTCGTCGCCGCGCACCTCGGGTGCGGAGAAGTCGTGTCCGACGTCGCCGGGAAGGAACTCGACGACCTCCTCTCCCCCGTCCTCGCTCAGTCCGTGGGGGCGCGGGGCCCCGGTGAAGCCGGTCTCGGCCAGGTGGGCGAGAAACCTCTGCACGGTGGCGCTCCATGGCCCCGCGGGACGTATGACACGGTCCCCCACCCGCACGACCCGGTTCACTCCGCCGGTCAACAGTTCACGATCTTCCACCGGGGCACGATAGGCGGCACACCGCGACGGCCGCAGCCCGTTTTCTCCCCGCGGGCCCGGCCGCGGGATGGGCGGCGGCAGCACCGTCGGGCCGTCCGGCAGCCGGCGGTACTCCGGGCCGTCAGCCGTCGCCGAGGCACGGCCGTTCGCCTCTCACCGCGGTTCCGGGGGACGGATCGGGACAGCCGGACCCTGAGTGTGACGCAGGTCATATTCGATGCCGGAAATATCCGGGGATCGATTCCCCGTTTGGACTCGTGTCCTGCTAAATGAGAAGTAATACTCCGCTTCGAACGGTCAGGGCATCGGTCCCGGCGGCGAAACAGGCCACCGGGATGTCACAGAAAGGGGTGGAGACGTGGTCGCCACGGATACGGATGCCACCATCGCGTCCGCGGGTCCGGCGCCGCGCCGTGCGCGGCCGAGGGCGGACGCCCTGCGCAACCGGGAACGCATCGTCTCGGCGGCGCGGGAGATGTTCGCGGAGTTCGGCTCCGAGGTCCCCTTCGACGACATCGCCCGCCGCGCGGGCGTCGGCAACGCCACGCTGTACCGGCACTTCCCCGACCGGTCCTCCCTCGTCCACGAAGTGGTCGTCTCGGTGATGACGCGGACGCTGGCGGAAGCCGGGGCGGCGGCAGGCGAAGCCGATCCCTTCGACGCGGTACGCCGCTTCACCCACGCGGCGGCCGATCAGCGCGCCGGGGCGCTCTGCGCGATGATCTCGGGCAGCTTCGACGCGCGGCACCCCGAACTGGTGGCCCTGCGCGCACGGCTCGAAGACTCCGTGAAGGAACTCATCGGGCGCGCGCAGTCGGCGGGCCGGATGCGTCCCGACGTCGCCGCAGGGGATCTGATGGTCGCGGTCTTCCAGCTCACCCGGCCGCTTCCGGGCACCGGGTGCGGCGCCAACGACCGCTTCGTCCACCGGCATCTCCAGGTGTTCCTGGACGGCCTGGAGGCGCCTCCGCGCTCCGAACTCCCGGGCTCGGCGGCGACGCTGGAAACCCTGCGGGACCTCGGCGACGACGAGGTGGCGATGAAGCCACGCCCATGAACCGGTTATCCACGCCACGGCCAGCCGATCCGTAGCCGGTCCGGCCGGCCGCGCCGCCAGTCGGCGATCCCACGGGCACATCCTTTGTGACCTTTGAAACCTTTGAACACACAGGTGGCTATCTCCATGTCAAAAACAGCCAGTACACCTCCCGGGGCGATCACCCCGGACCCTCTGCGCTGGAAGGCGCTGACCTTCATCGCGCTCGCCCAGCTGATGGTGGTGCTGGACGCGACGATCGTGAACATCGCGCTGCCGACGGCTCAGCAGGACCTGGGCATCTCGGACGGGAACCGGCAGTGGGTCATCACCGCGTACGCGCTGGCCTTCGGCGGACTGCTGCTCTTCGGCGGCCGGGTGGCCGACCTGTGGGGCCGTAAGCGCGCGTTTCTGATCGGTCTGATCGGCTTCGCCGCGGCGTCCGCGCTGGGCGGTGCGGCCAACGGCGAGGCCATGATGCTCGGCGCCCGCGCCCTCCAGGGTGTCTTCGGCGCACTGCTCGCGCCGGCGGCCCTGTCGCTGCTGGCGGTGATGTTCACCGACGCCAAGGAGCGCGCCAAGGCGTTCGGCATCTACGGCGCGATCGCGGGCGGTGGCGGCGCGGTCGGCCTGATCCTCGGCGGTGTGCTCACCGAGTACCTGAACTGGCGCTGGACCTTCTACGTCAACATCCCCTTCGCCGCCGTGGCCGCCGTCGGCGCGTACTACGTCATCAAGGAGCCCGAGGGCGCGCGCAACCGTGCCTCCCTCGACATCCCCGGTGTCATCCTGTCGACGCTCGGTCTGGTGGCACTGGTCTACGGCTTCACCCGCGCCGAGCACTCGGGGTGGTCCGACGGCCTGACCGTGGGCATGTTCATCGCGGCCGCCGTGCTGCTGGCGGCCTTCGTGATCACCGAGTCGAAGGTGAAGGCCCCGCTGCTGCCGCTGCGGGTTCTGACCGAGCGCAACCGCGGGGGCGTCTACCTCTCGCTCGCCCTGTCCGTGGTCGGCATGTTCGGCCTCTTCCTCTTCCTGACGTACTACCTCCAGGTCGTGAAGGGGTACTCGCCGGTCAAGACGGGCTTCGCCTTCATGCCGATGACCATCGGCATGATCGTGGGATCCACCCAGATCGGCACCCGGCTGATGACCCGTGTCGCGCCGCGCATGCTGATGGGGCCGGGACTGCTGGTGGGCGCACTGGGCGTTCTGTTGCTGACGCAGATGGAGATCGACAGCTCCTTCATGGGGCTGATCCTGCCCGCGCAGCTGCTGCTCGGCCTCGGCATGGGCACGGCCCTCATGCCCGCGATGTCCATGGCGACGCACGGGGTGGACCCGGCGCACGCCGGTGCGGCCTCCGCGATGGTCAACACCTCGCAGCAGGTGGGCGGCGCCATCGGCACCGCGCTGCTCAACACGGTCGCCGCCTCGGCCACTTCGTCCTTCATCGCGGACCGGGCGGCGGGCGCGTCCGATCCGGCGCGGCTCCAGCTCGAAGGCATGGTGCACGGCTTCTCGTCGGCACTGTGGTGGGCGGTCGTGCTGCTGGTCCTGTCCTCGCTGGCCGCCTTCGTCCTCGTCAACGCGGGACGTCCGCAGTCCGGCCGGCCGGGTGGAGCGGGCTCGGGCAAGGACTCCGACAGCCAGATGCCCGTGATCGCGCACTGACCGCTCGCGGCGGAAGAGCGCCTCGGACGTCACGGGGACGTACGTCCGTCACGGGGACCTACGCCACAGGAGGGCCTGCCCGCGGGGCGGGCCCTTCCGCGTACCGGCTTGGGTTCCAACGGTCCCCGCCGTCCCGCCCCCGCCCGGGCACGGTGCGGACCCGAGCGCCGGCGCCGGCGCCGGCAGCGGCAGCGGCAGCGGCAGCGGCAGCGGCAAATGATCTTCCGGAGTTGTTCGGCCGGCGGTCATCGTGCCGACGCCGTGGTCCGGTGTGATCAGGGCCATGAAATCTCCCTTCACCACCGCCCCTTCCCGCCGCTCCCTCGTCCGCGGCCTGCTCGCCGGAGCCGGCGCCGCCGCGGTGTCGGGCGTCCTGCCGTCAGCCGCTTCCGCCGCCGGCACGGGCCCGGAACGCCGGGGCACGGCGGACCACGTCATCCTCATCGCCTGGGACGGGTTCGACCCCCGCTACGTGGACCTCGCGCCCCTGCCCCACCTGCGCCGGCTGGCCAGGCGGGGTTCGTTGTCGACCTCACGCGGCGTCATGACCTCGATCACCAATCCCTCGTGGGCCTCGGTCGCCACCGGGGCGTGGCCGGAGAAGACGCTCAACACCGCGTACTTCTTCGACTCGAAGGCCGGGGTCGCCCGCGGGCAGACGCGTGACATCGCGGTGCCCACCATCGCGCAGGCGGTGCGCGCCCAGGGCGGCACGGTGGCGTCGGCTCAGTGGTTCATCGTGCAGAACTACGGGACCGCGTACGGGGATCCGGAGGGCGTCTACACGCAGCCGGGCGGTCCGGCCTCCCGTCGGTTCGACGACATCATCGCGGTGATCGAGGGCAGGCCGGTCCGTTCGGGCACCACCACGGTGACCGCGCCGCGCGTACCGGACCTGATGGCCGTGTACTGCGACGAACTCGACGCGCTCGGCCACGCGGGCGGTGAGGACAGCCCCGCACTCCCGGACGCGATCACCATGCTCGACGGCCAGCTCGGCCGCCTGGTGGAGGCGACGAAGGACGCCGGGATATACGGCCGTACGGCGTTCGTGCTGATGGGTGACCACGGCATGACGACGTTCACCCGCCGCAACGGCGCTCAGATCCTCGACGCCGTCGCCTCGGCAGGGCACACCGCGCAGATCCTCGGGAGCGGTCAGGCGCCCTCCCCCGGTACCGATGTCGCCATCGTGGTCGGCGGTGTCGGCAGCGTCCATCTGCTGGGCGAGGCCGCGGCCGACCCCGGCGCGGCGCGGCGGATCAAGGCGGCGATCGAGAAGGCCGACCATGTCACCGCGGTGTACGACAAGGACTGGCAGCGGGCCCAGCGCATGAGCCCGCTCCACGGCGAGCTGATCATCCAGGTCGATCCGGGCTGGTCCATCGGAACCGGCGAGCAGTCCGGCCCCGCCGGGCGGCACGGCGCGCCGACCGAGCAGGAGTCGGCGTTCCTGATCGCCGGTGCGGGAGTCCTTCCGAACCGGCTCCCCCGTGCCGCGCGCCATGTGGACGTGGCGCCCACGATGGCGGCGCTGCTCGGGATCGCCCCGCCGGCGGGCGCGCAGGGCAGGGTGCTGACCGAGGTGCTGCGCCCGGGGCCCCGCGGCCACTGAGCGGTCGTACCGGTCTCCGGTACCGGTCCTCCGGTGCCGGTCCTCCGGTCTTCGGTGCCGGGGGCCGTCCGGCCGACGGGTTCCGTTCCAGGGGGACGGCTCCGCGGCCCGGCCCCGGCGGATGTCCTCCGCCGGGGCCGGGGCGAGGCCGGCGGCGCCGCGGGGCAGGGCGGCGGTCACCTGATGCCGCCGGTGGCTCGGTCCGGGCAACCGATCGGGGTCCGGCTCGTGATGTGCCTGACGCAGCGCCCGGCCTAGCGTCGGCGGCCGCGTGTGCCGGGAGGGCCGTGCACCGGTTCTCCCGCCGACCGTGTTCTGAGACACAGTGAGGAATAAACCCCTATGGGCGTTGATTCTTGGTGATGTTGCGCGGGGCACCCGTTCACCCCTGGGAGGCGGCCGTTTGGGCGGTCGGAGACAGGACGAGCACGACACGGGGCTGAGGTGGCACCGCGCCCTATAGATCACCTCATATCGGTACAGGAGATTCCATGTCGTCCAAAGTTGTGGTCATCGGAGGCGGATACGGCGGAACTACCGCCGCCAAGGCGCTCGACGACGCCGCAGACGTGACCCTGGTCGAGCCCAAGGACGCCTTCCTTCACAACGTGGGAGCCCTGCGTGCGGCGGTCGACGCCGACTTCGCTCCGCAGATCTTTCTGCCGTACGACAAGCTGCTCGGCAACGGCCGTGTCGTACGCGATCGTGCCGTCCAGGTCGAGCCGGGAGCGGTGACTCTCGGCTCCGGCGACCGGCTGGCGGCCGACTACATCGTGCTCGCCACCGGCTCCGGTTACCCCTTCCCCGCCAAGAGCGACCTGGACGACTCCGCCGCCTCCCTGGAGCGTTTCGGCCTGGTGCGGAAGCAGCTGTCCAACGCCGGCCGCGTCCTGCTTCTGGGCGCGGGCCCCGTGGGTCTGGAGTTCGCCGGAGAGATCAAGGCGCAGTGGCCGGAGAAGGACGTGGTCCTCGTCGACCCGGCCCCGGGCATTCTGAGCGACTACTCCAGCTCGCTGCGGGAGGAGATCGAGCGGCAGCTCGACGCGCTCGGGGTGCGGATGCTGCTGGGGGACTCGCTCACCGAGGAGCCGCCGACCGAGGTCGGTACGGCGGGCACGTTCACCGTGACCACCCGCGCGGGCGCCTCCGTGACGGCGGACGTGTGGTTCCGTTCCTACGGTGTCACTCCGGCGACCGGCTACCTCGCCGGCCGGCTCTCCGAGGCCCGGCTCGCCAACGGCCATCTCGCGGTGGGGCCCACGCTTCAGGTGCGCGGCGAGACCTCCGTCTTCGCCCTCGGTGACATCACCGACGTCGCCGAGTCCAAGCGGGCCGGCGCCGCGATCCAGCACGCCTCCGTGATCGCGCAGAACATCAAGTCGCTGATCGCGGGCGAGCAGGAGCTGGCCGTGTACGAGCCCGGCCCGGCCGCCATCCTGCTGCCGCTGGGACCGACGGGCGGCGCCGGCGAACTGCCCGGCGGACAGCTGCTCGGCCCCGAGGCCGCGTCGGAGTACAAGGGCGCGGACCTGATGGTGGGCCGCTTCGCGGAGAGCCTCGGCCTCACGCAGTGACGTCCGGCGCCCGGGCGGCGGACCGGTGTGAGGGTACGCCTCCCGGGCGGTGCCGGGCGGTGCCTCCGTCACGGTGAACGGCCCTGCCGGGGCGGGCCGGAGCCGTGACGGGACCGCTGTGCGGGCGTCGATCCGGGCGCGGTAGGCCGTACGCCGCCTGTTTCCGACGGCGTACGGAGCCCCGCGGATGCGAGCCCCGTGTGGCCGGGCCGGACCCCGTACGTGGTCCGGCCCGGCCTGCGTCCCTCCGCCGGGGAGCGGGGGCGCGCGGAACCCGGCCGGGGCATGGCCGGGGCCCGCCGGGTGCGGGCGGCAGCGCGGAGAGACCGTCACCGGCCGGAGAGCCGCCCCCCACCGGGCGGCCCCGTGACCGGTGCTGTACGGCCCCGCTCCTCATCCGCGCGGGACGTCGCCGGTCAAGCGGCGTCCGGAAGCCACAGGTCGGGTCCGAACACCTCGTAGCTGATCCGGCGTGCCGGGACGCCGCGGTTCAGCAACTGGGCGCGGACCGCGCGCATGAAGGGCAGGGGTCCGCACAGGTACACGGTGGCGTCGGAGGGGACGTCCACCCCGTCGAGTTCCATCCGGCCGCTCCGGGTGCCGGGTTCGGCGATGCCCGGCTCCTCGTACCAGAACACGGAGTCGGCGTTCGCCAGCCGTTCCGTCAGCTCGCGGGTCTCGGTGCGCAGGGCGTGCTCGTCCGGGGAGACGTCCGCGTGCAGGACGAGGACGGGGCGGGTGGAACCCCTCGCGGCGAGTTCGGCGAGCATGCCGACCATGGGCGTGCACCCGATGCCCGCGGAGGCGAGGACCAGAGGGGTGCGGGACTCGTCGAGCACCACGTCGCCGAACGGGAGGGAGACGGTGAGGTCGTCACCGGCCCGAAGGGTGCGGTGGAGCAGATCCGACATCTCTCCGTCCGGGGCGCCGTCGGTGCCCGCGACCCGCTTGACGGTGATCCGGCGCACATCGCCGCCGGGGTCCGAGGAGAGGCTGTACTGCCGAAGCTGGTGCACGCCGTCCGGCATGCGCATCCGGACGCTGACGTACTGCCCCGCCTTCGCCGCCGGGGCGGGGCGGCCGTCTGCGGGGCGCAGCAGGAAGGAGGCGACGTCCGCGGTCTCCTCGCGGCGTTCGACGACGGTCCACTGCTGCCAGATCTCGCCCGGCGCCACGCCCGCCTGCGCGTAGAGCCGCGCTTCCCGGGCTGTGAGCGCGCCGGCCATCAGCCAGTAGACCTCGTCCCAGGCCGCCGCCACCTGCGGGGTCACCGCGTCGCCGAGTACCTCGGCGATCGCGCCGAACAGGTACTTGTGGACGATGGAGTACTGGTCGTCGGTCACCCCGACCGCCGTGTGCTTGTGGGCGATCCTCTCCAGCAGGGCGTCCGGCCGGGTGTCGGGGTCTGCGAGGAGTGCGGTCGCGAAGCCCGCGATCGATCCGGCCAGAGCCCGCCGCTGTTCGCCACTGGCCTGGTTCGCGCGGTTGAACATCCCGTCCAGCAACTCGGGCCGGTCACGGAACATCGTGGCGTAGAACCTGCTGGTGATCTCGTCGAGCGCGCCGCCCACGGCGGGCAGCGTGGCCTTGACGACGGCAGCGGACTCAGCGGACAGCATGGAGCCTCCCAGGTCTGGGGCGGGCGTAGCGGGGAACTCGGCCGCTCATCGCGACGCGGCCACATCTGTATAGCAAGACGAATTCTGGCATTTCGGGTGTTCAGGATCGCGCAGGACGGCGAGGGACCATCGGCCGACGCCCGGGGACCATGGTCCCCGTTCCCCGCCGCGGTGCGGGCCCCTCCGGGGCGCGGCCAGGGCCGTCCGGCCCATGGCGGTCGCGGCGCCGCGCCTCTACCCTGCGGCCCGCGACGGACCGGCGCGGGATCCCGCGCGCGCTCCGCCCGAAGACCGTGGGGACGCGAGGGCCGATGCCCCGCGCATACGCCGCGGAGGAGCCTCGGGCCGCCGTACGGCTCCGTGGCCGGCCGGACTCCGCACGGCTCCGGCCCGGCGCCCCTCTCCGCCCGACGCCGGAGCACCGTTCCGAGCCGACGGGCGTCGAAGCCCCCGGCCTGCCGTTTCGCGCGAGCGCGACCGGAGCGCGACCGGAGTCCGGAGGGCCTGCGGGCGATCTCCGGATGCGACTGGCGTCCGGAGGTACCAAGTAGGTACCATCCCCTGCATGCCATCACTGAACGTGTCGTTCACCGACGAGGAAATGGAAGGCGTGCGGGCTGCCGCCGCCGCCGAGGGCAAGAGCCTGAAGCAGTACATGCACGACCTCGGGGTCCGCGAGATGCACCGCAAGCAGTTCGTCGCCGGTGCGGCTTCCTGGGCGGACCGGTTGCGCTCCGAGTTCGACGCGGCCTTCCCCGACGAGATCCCGCCCCCGAAGCGCGGCAGCGGGGTCGCGGCGGCCTGATGAGTCGAGCCCTGCACATCGACGTCTCCTGGCTGCTGGACGTCCAGGAAGCCGCCCTCGACCAGGAGGACGTGACGGTCACCGACTACTCGGCGCTCGTGGCGGCCGTGGCCCGGCACAGGACCCGGATGCCCACGCTGGAGGACTCGGACCCGGACGCCGCCTGGCGCGCCGCCGCACTCCTGCACAGCATCGTGCGCCTCGAACCGCTGCCGCACCGCAACAGCCTCTACGCGGCGTTCGTCGCCGCCCAGTACATGGACCAGTCGGGCGAGGGGATCGACCCACCCTACGGCGCCCTGTCCGACCTGATCCGGAAGGTGCGCGACACCAGGGTGAGCGTCTACGCCGTCGCGGAGACCCTGCGGTCCTGGAAGATCTGACCCGCCGCCGGACGGCCGGGGCCGACGCCCGCCCCGCTCCGCGCCCACCTGCGCCTGCCCGGGGACACCTCACCGACTCACGGCCACGGGTGCTCCCGCGCATGGCCGGCCCCGCCGCCGAGGCGGCCGACGTCCCCGGCTCCGTCGAGTTCGGCGGGACGGGACCGACTTCGGGACCGTCATGATGAGCAGGGCGCGTGATGCGGCGCGGCTCCGGTACACCCGCGGCGTGTCGGCCGGGAAGCCGGCGTGGTCCCCGGGCCCGAGACCGACGGCCGCCTCCCGGGGTCCGGTGTCGGCACGGCCGCGGATCACGCACGTGTGCTCGCGGGTGCCGGGGCGGTGCGCCTTCGCGAGGTGATCGGCTCCGGGGTGGAAGAGCAGCTCGTAGGTCTCGACGGTCATTCCGGGGTGACGGGAGCGTTGCGGCAGGCGCGCGCGCCCAGAGGGTTTCCCGGGATCGGGGGACGGTCGGCGACCCGGACCACCTCGACGGCGGGGGGCGGCTCCTCCTCGGCCGGGTCGGCCGGCGTGGCGTCCAGCGCGTAGGCGAGAGCGAACGGCGTCTCGATGGTGGGTTGCCCTGGCCCCGTTCAAGCCCGCTCAGCGTGCCTTTGGCCACCCCGGAGGGTTCGGCGAGGGCCGTCGCGGCCGAGCCGCTTGCCGTCACCCCGACAAGTCCGGCCGCCCTCATGAGGGCATGGCGGCGAGGGTGCGGTTGAGGGCGCTGCCGGGGCGGCCGGTGAGCTCCTCCCAGGTCCCCTCCTCGGCGATGCGTCCGGATTCGAGGACGGCGATGCGGTCGGCCCGGCGGATGGTGGCGCGGCGGTGGGCGATGACGATGGTGGTGCGGCCTTCCCGGCGGAGTGCGGTGGCGAGTTCGGCATCGCTCGCGTTGTCGAGGTGGGCGGTCGACTCGTCCAGGATCAGGACGCGCGGCTGCGCCAGGAGCGCGCGGGCGAGGGCGATACGAGCCCGCTGGCCTCCGGAGAGCGTGGCGCCGCGTTCGCCGACCAGGGTGCTCATCGGGGCGATCCGGTCGATGCCGCACAGTCGGGCCGTCTCGGCGAGGAGGTCGCCGTCGGCCTCGGGGGCGGCGAGCCGCAGGTTCTCGGCGAGGGTGCCGTGGAAGAGGGGCGTCTCCTGGCCCACCAGCGCGACGGCACGCCGGAGTTCGGCATCGGCCAGCTCGCGTACGCCGATGGCGACCCCGTCGGCGGGTATCAGTCGGACCTCTCCTTCGGACGGGTCCCAGAAGCGGGCCAGGAGGTGGGCGCAGGTCGACTTTCCGGCGCCCGAGGCTCCGACCAGGGCGAGCGTCTGCCCCGCGGGGACGGTCAGTTCGACGCCGTCGAGGACGGGATCGCCGCCGTAGTCGAACCCCACCCGGCGCAAGCGGACACCCAGCGGGCCGGGGGGAAGCGGGCGGGGCGCGGCGGGCGGCGGGGCGAGCGCGGGAGCCTTGACGGCCGCACCGACGCGGGAGGCGGCGGCGCGCAGGGCCACGGCCTGACTCAGGGAGCGGGCGGACTCCGCGACGGGGCCGAGGACGGCCAGGGCCAGGGCCATCGCCGCCGGCGCCCACGCGCCGTGCAGCCGCCCCGAGGTCACGGACTGCGCCGCCGCGGCGACCACGCCGAGAACCGCCGCCACGATGAGGAGTTCGCGGACCGCGGCGGCGACGGCCTCCCACGTGGCCTCGGCACGCTGGGCGTCGCCGACCCGCCGTCCGCGCTCCGCCAGTCGGCGTCGTCGTCCGGCGAAGGCGCCGAAGGCGAGCAGTTCGCGCAGTCCGTCGACGGTCTCCACCGTGTCGGCCGACAGCTCGGCGACGGCGTGCCGCGTACGGGCGCCGCGCACCGCGCGCCCGCGCGCCTCGGCGAAGGGGGCCGCGGCGAGCAGCGCCGCGACCGGCAGTACGGCGGCGAGGAGCCATGGCTCCACCGTGGCGAGGACCGCCGTGCCCCCGGTGAAGACCGTTCCTGCCGCCAGGAGCTGGGCGGTGGTGTGGGCGTAGAAGAACTCCAGTGCCTCCACGTCGGCCATGGCGGTGGTGGCGAGGTCCCCGCTGCGCCGGCCGGCGACCCGGGCGGGCGCGCTGCGGGCGAGCCCGTCGAAGACGCGTACGCGCAGCGCGGCGAGAACCCTGTAGGCGAGGTCGTGCGAGAGGTCCATCTCGCGCCAGGTCGTCAGGGCCCGTACGAGGACCAGGGCGACGAGCGCGGCGACGGTTCCGGACGACGGGGCCTTGGTCTCGATGACGGCTGTTCCCACGGTGTGCGCGGCCAGCGTGACCAGCGCGACGAGGGAGCCTTGTTCGAGGAGTGCGGCGGCGCAGGTGCGGGCCGTCATGGCGCGGTGCCCGGCGAGGGCGGGGAGAAGAGCGCGCAGGGAGCCTCGCTCGGGCACACCCGTCTCGATGGTGGCGGTGTCGACGGTGTTGCTCATGCGGCGAGTTCTCCTCGGTGGGTACGGCCGGCCTCGACGAGTCGCGCGTAGACGCCCCCGGCCTCGATCAGAGCGGAGTGGTCGCCGATGGCGTCCACTCGTCCCTCGTCGAGGACGACGATGTGGTCGGCGTGGCGGACGGCGGCGAGCCGGTGGGCTATCACGAGGACGGTGCGTTCGCCGGCGGCGTCCGGCAGTTCGCGCACGATGTCCGCCTCGCGGCGTTCGTCGACCGAGCTCGTCGCCTCGTCGAGGACGAGCACCGGGGTGTCGGCGAGGAGGGCTCGGGCGAGCGCGAGCCGCTGCCGCTGTCCGCCGGACAGCGTGGCGCCGCGTTCGCCGAGGACGGTGGCGTAGCCGTCGGGGAGAGCGGCGATCTCGTCGTGGACGCCGGCGACGCGCGCCGCCGCCGTCAGATCGTCGTCCGTGGCGTCCGGACGGGCCAGACGCAGGTTGTCGGCGATGGTGGCGTGGAAGAGGTACGTGTCCTGGGACACCACGGCGACGCCCTGCCGCAGCGTGTCGAGGGTGTAGTGGCCGGCGGGGCGTCCGTCGAGGGTGATCCGGCCTTCTTGTGGGTCGTGGTGGCGAAGGAGCAGGGCGAGCAGGGTGGACTTTCCGGCTCCGGACGGGCCGACGATGGCGGTGGTGCGTCCCGCCGGTGCGGTGAAGGAGACGCCGTGGAGGGCGGGCTCCGGCCGGCCGGCATAGGTGAACCGGACGTTCTCGAAACGGAGTTCCGGGGGTGCCGGCCAGTTGGCGGGTGCCGTTCCGGTGTCGTGGACGGCGGGTTCGGCGGTGCGCAGCGCGGCGATCCCGTCCGCGGCGGACACGCCCAGGTATCCGGCGTGCCACTCGCGGGCGAGGTCGCGGACCGGCCGGAAGCACTCGGAGGCGAGGAGCAGTACCAGGTAGGTGCCGGTAGCCGTGGTGGATCCGCTGACGGCCGACCAGCAGGCGAGGAGCGCCGCCGCGGCGGTGCCGCCCTGGATGGCGAGGTCGGTGATGCCGGTGTCGACCAGGGAGACCCGGAGTTTGGCGACGGTCGCGCGATGCAGGGCGGCCGAGCGGTTCTCCAGGCGTTCGCGGGTGCGGCCGACCGCGCCGGCGGCGCGGAGGGCGGGCATGCCCTGCAGGGCTTCCAGGTAGTCGGCGCCCAGTCCCTCGTACGTGTCCCAGTGCTCCTTGCCGCGGGCGGCGAGCAGGCGGTCCCAGGCCCGGGGGCCGAACAGCGCGAGCAGGAGGGCGGGAACGAGACCGAGGAGCGCCGCCGGTTCCACCAAGGCCGAGGCGGCGAGCACCAGGGGCGGCACGGTCAGGGTGATCAGGAGCTGGGGCAGATAGCGGGAGACGTAGGCGTCGACACCCTCGACTCCGTCGACGAGGGTGGTGCGGACGGCTCCGGCGCGCGCGGTCGTCAGGTGGGCGGGGCCCAGGCGGCCCAGGCGGGTGAGGAGTTCGTCCCGCAGTGCCACCCTGACCTCGGCCCCGGCGCGGGTGGCGGTCCGCCGCTGCCACGTGCCGAGTCCGGCGCGGGCGGCGACGACGGCGAGCGCCGCGGCGAGCAGCCATGGAAGCCGGTGCGTCTGGCCGCGGGCCAGGTCGGCGAGGGCGAAGGCCAGCAGGGCCGCCTGCGCCAGGTGGGTGAGGGTGACGACGCCTTGCAGGAGGGTGGCGGTGAACAGGGGGCCTTGTGAGCGTCGGGCGGCGCGGCGCAGCTCGGGGTGGACGATCATGTGGTGTTCTCCTCGTCGGCGTGGAGGGTGCCGAGTGCCAGTCCGTGGACGATCCAGTCCCGGCCGGGTGGGGCGCCGAGCGCGGCGCCGAGGTCCGCCTGCTGCCAGGAGCCCACGGGCCGGGCGGCCAGCCCGTGTCGCCGGGCGGTGACATGGGCGAGATGGACGGCGAACCCGGCCCGCAGGTGCGTGCGGCGGATGTGCGGCGCGTCGGAGTCCGCGGGGCAGCCGCGGGCGAGCAGGACGGCGCCCGCGTCGGCGATCCATGCCTGGCCCGCCGCCCAGGCCGCGAGGGTCGGGCGGGCCTCTCCCGCGGCGCACCGGCGCAGTGTCGTGCCGTCGGCGGCCGTCTCCATCAGGCCGGGCCGTGGGGGGCCGACGGCGACGCACCACCGCAGGTCGCCACCGCCCGCCCGGGACGCGGTGGTGAGGACCGCCCGCAGCGCGTCCGGGGCCGGGGTTCCCGCCAGGGGCGGCGGGGCGCTGCGGCGGGCCAGCAGTTCCTCGCGGGTGGGTACGGGTTCCGATGGCCGGGAGCGTGAGGGGCCGTCCTGCCGGTGGGCCTGGCCCGGCGGGGGGACGCGTACGGTGGCGAGGGGTGTCTCGGCGTGGCCGTCGAGGCGTGGCTCGGGCTCCCCCGCGCCCAGCGCGCGGGCCGCGAGAAACAGCGCCGCCGCGGCGTGTCCTGTGTCGAGCAGCAGCAGCGGCCGGGCGCGGTGACCGTAGTGGGAGGACGTACGCCGTGCGGTGACGGAGAGTTCGGCGGTCACGCCCGGCGGCGTGCCGTCGGGTGGCGGGCCGAGGCGGTGGACACGGTGACGCAGCGGGTCGTAGCCGTAGTGGCCGGGCGGCAGGGAACAGCCTGCGCCCACGACGAGTTCGGTGTCCACCGGGTGCAGCGCACCGGCGGACGATGCGGGCCGCAGCCGTCCGGAGTCGTCCGAGGTCGCCAGGGAGAGTCGTAGCAGGGCGCGGAGATCGAGCTCCGCCGGGCCGGCTTCCGGAATCGGGCGCGGCGGCCCCGGCCAGGCCGGGACGGCCGGCCCCGCGGGTGTGTCGGAGCCGGGACGTTGCGAGGAGCGGGCGCGGGCGAGAGCGGCGGCGAGGTCCACCGGGCCGTCCGCACCAAGGCGTTCCGCGCCCACCGGGCCGTCCGCACCAAGGCGTTCCGCGCCCACCGGGCCGTCCGCACCAAGGCGTTCCGCGCCCACCGGGCCGTCCGCACCGAGGTGTTCTGCGTCCATCGGGCTGTCCTTACATATGCGGCGGAGGCGCCAGGGTGAAGTCCTCGGGCGCGCCGGGCGCGGCCTCGCGCCAGCCTCGTCGGACGGCTGCTTCGGCGAGCCGCGGGCAGCCGAAGTACCCGAATGCGGCGGGGGCGTTGGGGAGGAGCCCGGAGACGAGGACCCGTGCCACCCGCAGGGACGTTTCGGCCACGTCCTCGGTGGTCAGGTCGAACGTCATCACGCGGTGGCCGCCCGCGTGCAGCGCGCTCTCCAGCCGCTCTCGGCCGCCGGGTTCGACCGCGTCGACGGATACGGTCCCGAGGGCGGGTTCGGTGAACCGCCGCGCCTCGACCGCCATCCGTGCGTCCAGCCACACCTGCACGTGCGCGCCCAGGTCCCGTACGTGCTCGAACTGTTCGCCGCACGCGTCGAGATAGCGGCCGTCGGCACGGTGGTCCAGGTAGAGCCCGCGGGCGAGCAGGCCCGCCTCGACTGCCTGGAAGACCCAGCCGTCGGGGCCGGTCAGGCCCTGGGTGAAGACCCAGGTGTGGACGGCTTCGAGTACCGCCTTGCGGGCGGCCTCGGCGGGGTCGTACTTGCAGGCGAACCCGGCCGCGTACAGGCCGAGGTTCGGATCGTGGACGAGCGCGGCCATGCAGGGGGCGAACTCCGACGGTATCTCGACGAGGTGGACGTCGAGCGCGGATCCGGCCAGGTCGTCCATGAGGCCGGGCACACTGGCCGGGTCGATGCCGCGGGCGGGTCCGTCGAGGTGCCACCACAGTTCCAGGGCATCGCGTTCGACGATCTCCAGCAGGCCGCGCTCGACGGCGTCGTCGAGTCCCTGTCCGGTGGCTATGCCGGCGTAGTTGAGGTGGTGGGTGCGGGGCAGCTCGCGCAGGTCGCCCTGGCGCCAGTTGAGGTGGGTGAGGGCGAGCGGCGCCAGCACCTCCGCCGTTCGTCCGCCGGGCAGCCGCTCGGTGCCGCGCGTCCACAGGGACGGGGTGTCGGGGGTGAGGCGGCGGTAGGGGAACTTCTCCCGCGTGTACTGCCAGGGCGCGTAGGCGGGCAGGTCGTCGGGGCCGTAGAGCCGCAGGCCCTTGTCCGCCAGTTCGGCGGCGGTGGCGCGCAGGGGGGCGTCGGGGTGGCCGGGCGGCGGCACACGGTTGCCGCAGTACCGCTCGATCCCTTCGGCTATCGCGGCGACGCGGGCCTGCCCGGGGTCGCCGAAGGTGGTGCCGAGGGAGACCCGGTCGGCGGGCCACAGGCCGAGTCTGCGGGCGTCGGATATCTCGGCCGTGAGCGCGGTGTAGCGAGGCGGGGCGCCCGCCGGGTGGTCAACGGGGTTGACCCTGCGGACGATGCCGCAGACGGGGTCGACGAGAGCTTCCAGCGGCAGCGCCGTCATCGCGGGATCTCCTTGGCGGGATCGATGGAGGGTGGATCGATGGAGCGGGAATGCGGCAGGACGTGCAGGGTCAGCGCCGCGCTCTTCGCGTCGACTTCTCGCCGGGAGGCGAGCAGCCGGCGGGCCGTGACCGGATCGCCCCCGGTGTGGGGGTTGCGGGCGTGCGCGGGGAAATGGTGTCCGGCGATCTCGACCCGCAGCCGTGTGCCGGCGCGCAGCCGACGCGCGATCCGGCCGAGTTCGACGGTGAACCCGCCCTTGGGGTCGGCCGGCTGTTCCCTCCGCAGGACGCCGACGGCGAGTCGCTCGGCGGTCCCTTCCGGAGTGAGGGCGACGAGACGGGCGGCCCAGTCGGCGGACGGGGTGTCGGCGGTGGCCCGCAGCCGTATCCGTACGGGTCCGACGGCGTCGAGCGGTTGCGGCAGCGGCGTGGTGGCCAGCAGGCAACGGTCGGGGAGTCCTCGGGTGGGCACGGTGAGGTCGTCGGAGCGGACGGGGCGGTCGGGGTCGGCGGTGAAGGCGGAGCCGCGCAGCAGCCGCAGTCGCCATGTGCGTGGTTCGCCGTCGGTGCCCGCGGGCAGCCACAGGTCGCCGCCGCCCAGCGCCGTCGCGCCGTGACGGCCTGGAGCGAGTTCGCCGGCGAGGCCGCGGCGGGCCCAGCGCACGTACAGCTCGCCGAGGCTCACCCGGTGGGCGGGACCCGCGTCGGGTCCGGGCGCGGAGACGAGACCGTGCCCCCAGGGGCCGAGGAGGAGGCGGGCCGAGGGTCCGCCCCAGGTGCGCCACAGCGCGACCGTGTCCTCGGTGAAGGGGTCGTGATGGCCGCCGATCGCGAGCAGGGGCATGGTGGCGTGCGCGGCCCGCGAGGCGAGTCGGCCGCGATCGCGGTGCCGCCACAGGCCCGCCCAGGAGGGCAGGTCCCGGCCCAGCCGCTCGGGGAGGCCGGTGAGCGGCAGGTGGGTGAGCAGACCGGGGTCCGCGGCGAGGGCGTCGTCCAGCGCGGCTTCGTCACTGTCGCGCCGGTCGCCGTGGGCGGCCCACCACCCGGCGCGGGCCAGCAGCCTCTCCACGCCGGAGGGTTCGCGCGCGGTCTCGGCTGGGCCGAGTGCGGGCACGGCGGCGATGACGGCGTCCGGCCGGGCATCCGGCTCTCCGTCCGTGTCGAGGGCGAGGACGAGTGCGCAGTGGGCGGCGTAGGAGGCGCCGACGGCGACGTACCTCCCGTCACTCCACGGCCGGCGCCGGATCCAGCGCGCCGTCGCCGCCCCGTCGGCGGCCTCTCCCTCGTACGGATGCCACTTCCCCCGCGAGGCGAACCGGCCGCGCACGTCCTGGACGACGGCGGCGAACCCCCGTCGGGCCCAGCCGTGTGCCTCCGCCCGGTGCCGGGCGCGGTCGTAGGGGGTACGGATGAGGACGGCGGGGAAGGGACCCCCGCCGTCGGGAAGACGTACGTCCGTGGCGAGACCTTCGACGGTCGCATGGAAGGACGTCATCCGTTCTTCTTCGGCATCGGTGCGACGGCGGGAACGGGAAGGACGGGGTGCTCGGTGACGGTCAGCGTGCGCAGGTCCACGTGCCGGAGTCGGCGCCGTGCCGGGAAGCCGGCGGTGTCGGCGGTGTCGTGGGCCCACCGGGCGAGGTCGTCGGCCAGCAGGGCCGCGAGCAGCGCGGCGGCGGGAACGGTCGGCCGGACCGGTGTGCCGGACGTACGGGGTCCGTTCCAGTAGGCGGCCAGCTCGCGGTGGGCAGGGGTGGCGGCGAGCCGGCGGGCCCGGACGTGTGCCGAGGTGACGTCTCCGGGGGCGGCGGCGAGGGGTTCGACGTACGCCTGCCAGCCCTCGCGGTGGCAGCGCAGCCAGGCGACCCCGTGCTCGGGCAGCCGGTCGGCGGCCTCCCACAGCCCGTCGGGCACGGGTCCGTCGAGGCACCACACGACGGCGGCGGGGTCGCCGTCGAGCAGGTCGCCGATCTCCGCCGGGGGCGTGTCCGAAGCGGTCACCGCGGGTGCCGTCCGGGGCTCGGCGCCCAGGGCGGTCAGGTGTACGGCGAGCGCTCCGGTCAGCGCCGGTTCGCCGAGGAGGCGGATGCTCCGGCGGGCGGCGGGCCACCGCGGGCGCCGCGGTTCGTCCGCCAGGTAGCCGGCCTCCTCGAAGGCCCTCACCACGCGGTGCAGTTCCTCGTTCATCGGGGCTTCGTTCATCGGGGCTTCATCCATCGGGGCTTCGTCGGCGCCGGAGAGCAGGGCGAGCAGGGCGCTCTCGTCCGCGTCTCGCGTCCTCACGCTGAGGAACTCCCCTTCGGTCGTGCGGACGGCGAGACCCCGTCCGGGCACGGCGACGACTTCGACACCGGATAGGAGCCGGCTACGGGACACGACGATCCTCCTGACGACACGGTTGGGATGGGCGTGGGCCCGCCCGGAAGGCAACGGGCGGGCCCACGGTCGAGGGTGACGAGCCCTCGCTTACTCCTCGGTGTCCTCGAAGGGGTTCTCGACGAGGGCGTTGGAGTGGGAGGCCGAGTCGTGGGCCAGCTGACCCGGGTCGGCGATCGGGGCGAAGATCTGCTCGTTGTCCATGAACTCTCCTTGTTCGCAAGGGAGATGCGACGTTCGGATGAGCGCCGCGCTCGAACACTAATGGAACTGATTTTCATTTTCCAGAGCGTGGATGGGGTGATCTGGGTAACACACCGGCCAGCCGCCCTCGGGGTCCGTGCCGACCCGGCCGGCCACCTTCAGTACGTCCGCGAGCAGCCCGGGCGTGACGACCTCCTTCGGTGTTCCGTCGGCGACCACGCGGCCTTCGCGCAGGGCGACGATGCGTTCGGCGAACCGGGCGGCATGGGCCAGGTCGTGCAGCACCATCACCACCGTGAGCCCGCGTTCCTCACGCAGGCGGACCACCGTCCGGAGCACGTCGAGCTGGTGGTGCAGGTCCAGATAAGTCGTCGGCTCGTCGAGCAGCAGGACGCTGGTGTCCTGGGCGAGTGCCATCGCGAGCCGCACCCGCTGCCGCTCGCCCCCGGACAGCGCGTCGACGTCGCGGTCGGCCCACTGCTCGACTCCTACGTCACGCAGTGCCCGGTGCACGACGGGGTCGTCGCCCTCGCGGAGCATGCCCAGCGGGCCGCGTGCCGCGTACCGCCCCTGCCGCACGAGGTGACGGACGGTCATCCCGGGTACGGCGGGCGCGGACTGGTGCAGCAGCGCCACTCTGGCCGCCGTGGCGCGCCGGGAGAGCCGGGCGAGGTCGTCGCCGCCGATGTGCACGCTCCCCCGGTCCGGCCGGAGCAGTCCGGCGGCCAGCCGCAGCAAGGTCGACTTGCCGCAGCCGTTGAGGCCGATGAGAGCGGTGAGTTCGCCCGGCCGTACCGTCATGTCGACGCCCCGCAGCACGGGTCGCGCGGGGTAGCCGAAATGGACTCCCTCGACGTGTATTCCCATGGACTGGGTCATGCTCGGTCCTCCGTCGGTTTCAGAACGTACGGCTCGGTGCGCGGCGCACGACGACCAGGAGCAGCACGGCGCCGAGGCAGGCGGTGAGCGCCCCGACCGGAAGCGTGAAACGTCCGGAGCCCAGCGTCTGGGCCAGGAGCCGCGAGGACAGCTGCGCCGCGGCATCCGCCCCGCACACCACGACCGCGCCCAGCAGGGCGGCGCCGGGAAGGCTCGTCCGCAGGTCCGCGCCGAAGACGGCCACGGCCAGGTGCGGGACGAGCAGTCCCACGAAGCCGAGCGCTCCGACGGCGGCCACCGCGCCCGCGGTCAGTGCCACCGCGCACAACAGGGCGAGGGTGCGGGCCCTTTGGGCACTGAGGCCGGCGGCGAGGGCGATGTCGTCACCGCAGCGCAGCAGGGTCAGGGGGCCGGCGAGCAGCCAGGCCGCGGCCCCCCAGGTGAGCGCCCAGGGCCAGAGCAGTCGCCAGTGTTCCCAGACCCGGCCTTCGGTGGTGCCCACCAGCCACTGGACGACGCTGCCGAGTTCCCCCGGCTCGACCAGGAGCACCATGGCGGTGAGTCCGCCGAGCACCGCCGACACCAGCACTCCGTGCACGGCGGTCTGGGCCGGGTCGCCGCCCCCACGGCCCGCGAGCAGCCAGAGCAGCGCCGCTCCGGCGCATCCGCCCGCGCACGCGGCGAGCACCACGGTCAGGGGCGAGTCCCATCCGGCGAACCCCAGGGCCGTCGCGGTGACGGCTCCGAGGACCGCTCCCGGTGTCACGCCCGTCACTTCGGGTCCGGCGAGGGGGTTGCGCAGCGCGGACTGCAGGACCAGCCCGGCCATGGCGAGGGACGCGCCCGCGCCGAGGGCCACCAGCATCCGGGGCAGCCGCAGTTGAAGGAGGATATGACGTTCCGTCGTGTCTCCGCCCCCGCCCAGTACGTCCCAGACCGCGCCCGGGGACATACCGCGTCCGGTCACCAGTTCCGCCCCCACGCAGAGGACGGCCAGTGCCGCGAGGGCCGTGAATCGCCGGCTCACCGTGTGTCCTCCGTTCCCGTCGTCTCAACGGCGGGAGGGGGAGCGCCGCCGACGCGGCGGGCCCCGGCCCCGTGCGGACGAGCGTTCTCCTGCCCTCCGGCGTGAGGCATCTCGCCGGCCGATACGGAGGCTGCCGTTCGCGGTTCGCGCGGCAGCCCGCGCATGACGGCCGAACCCGCCCGCCCGCGCCGGGTCGTCCGGTCGCGGCGGCCCGACCGCATCAGGGCGATCCCCGCCGGCACTCCCAGCAGGGCCGTCCAGGCACCGGCCGGTGTCTCCACGGGTGCCAGCGCCAGCCGGGCCGGGACATCGGCGGCCGTCACGACGACGGCGCCCCACGCGGCGGACCACGGAAGCCAGCGCACCGCACCCGACGCGGGACTGAACCATCGGGCCAGGTGCGGGGCGAGGAACCCCACCCACGCGACGGGCCCGCAGACGGCCGTGACCGGCGCGATCAGCACGACGGCGATGGCCAGCGCCGCCAGCCGTGCCCGCTGGGCGCGCACGCCCAGCGCCTCGGCGTCCTCGTCGCCCAGCCGCATCACCGAGAGCACCGGCGCACACAGCACGAGCGCGGGGGCCGCGACGAGCAGCCACGGCCACAGCCCTGCGACGTCGTCCCAGGTCCGGGCGGAAAGGGACCCCAGCAGGTAGCGGTAGATGAGCTGGAGGTCGAGCTGGTCCGCCATGACCATCAGGACGAGCAGCGCCGCTTGCAGGGCCGCCGAGACCGCCGCGCCGGTCAGCAGCACCGCGGACGGGCTGCGTCCCAGCCCGGCGGCGAGCAGGGTCAGCCCGCCGCCGAGCGCGGCCCCGCCGAGGGCGAGCAGGGGCTCGACCGCGGCGGGCAGTGACAAGGTCAGCACCAGCGGCGCGGCAACCCCCAGCACGGCCCCGGACGAGACGCCCAGCATCTCCGGCACCGCCAGGGGGTTGCGCAGCGCCTCCTGGAGCACGAGCCCCGCCGCGCCCAGACAGGCTCCGGCGATCAGCCCCAACACCAGCCGCGGGAGACGGAGTTCGGTGACGACGATCCCGGCGAGCGTGCCGTCCCCGTCCAGTACCGCACCCGCGAGCCGGTGCGGTGGGACGTAGGGGGTACCGAGGCACAGGGCGCATACCGACGCGGTGGTCAGCACCGCGATCACCAGAAGGGGTTGCCACACCCGTGCGCGTGGTGAGGACCGCCGGGCCCCGGCCCCCGTCCGGTCTGCCGCGGCGGGTGCCGAGAAGCGCGTCCTCACCGCAGCGCGGCCGTGGCCTCGTCGAGGACGAGCCCCAGCGAACGGGTACCGCGCCCCTTGGCCCACACCTCCGAGTTCACCTCGTGGACATCGCCGTTCTTCACCGCCGGAATCCTGCTCCACAGGGGGTTCTTCGCCAGCTTGCCCGAGAGCTTGCCGTCCGCGTCACCGAAGCTCATCGTCTCGACGAACAGCACGTCGACTCCCTGGGCGAGGATCTCCTCAAGGCTGTAACTGCCCTCCACGCCCCGGGACTTCCACGGGTAGCCGGCGATCTTGGGGAACAGACTGGCCGTCACGTCGCCCTCCGGAGTGGCGACGCCGAAGTTCTCGTCGCTGCCGTAGATGATCAGGGCGGTCTTGTCACTGGGGGCCTTCTCCGCCTTGGCGAGCTTGGCCCGGAAGGTCCGCTCGGCCTTCTCCCCCTCGGCGGTGCGACCGGTGAGGGCGGCGGCGTCACGCAGGTAGCCCACACTGTCCTCCCACGTCTCGGGCTGCATGGCCCAGAACGTGGTCGCGCCCTTCAGCGCGGGGGCGAGCTTGCCGTGGGTGTCCCCCAGGCCGATCACGAGGTCCGGCTTGTGGGAGAGGATCGCCTCGACTTCCGGGGCGATGAATCCGCCGGGGATGACGTCGACTTCCTTGGCCTTGGCCTCCCCGAGGAAGCGGGGGTGGCCGAGCAGTGCGCTGTTGGTGGCCGTCGGGACGATGCCGAGTTCGGTCAGGATGTCGTCGCAGAGCGCGAAGAGGCAGACGATGCGCTCCGGTTTCTTCTCCAAGAACACCTTGGCACCCTTCACGTCGGTCAACTCCGTGGCCGCCTTGATGGGTTCAACGGTGACCTCGGTCTTCGCGGTGGGCCCGGCCTTGTCGCTCACGGACTCGCCGGAGGACGAGCCGCAGCCGACCAGGACGGAACCCACCACCATCGCGGTGAGCCATGTACGGACGGATCTCGACGGTGCGCGCAGCATCGATGTTCTCGCTTCTTCTCCGGAAACCTGGAACGCACAGAACATACATGATAATCGTTTTCATTAGACAGTCCTGGAGGACCTCATGGCCGCTGCCGCTTCCGCGCTCCTCGTCTCCGACCACGTGGACGGGTCCGTGTACGTGCTGTCCGTGCCGGACTGCACCGTCACAGGACGCCTGACCGGACGCCATCTCTCCGAGCACGCGGGGTTCCTGGCGCTACCGGGAGGACGGGTGGCCTGTGTCGACGACCGCCGGGGAGAACTCCTGGTGCTCGACCCCTTCGGCGACGAACTCGTGGAACTCACGGTCCCGGTCGCCGTGCCGGCCGAACATCTCGCCTGCGATCCGTCCGGCCGCCGACTGACCGTCACGACCGGCCTCGGCAAGAACACCGAGCCGTGGTCGGATCTGCTGACGGTCGTCGACCTGGCCACCGAAGAGGCGGCTCGGGTACGCACACGCCTCGGCGAACCGGGCGTGACGGTGCTGGGCGGCGACGATCCTCTCGTCGTGCTGCGGCACAGAGAACCCGGCGCGCTGACCGTCCACCGGTTCGCGGACCTCCTCGCGGTTCCGCCCGGCTGTCCCGTGGTCACGCCTCACGCACTGCTGCCGCTGCCGGACGACGGGCACGGTGACGCACAGGACCCCGGATCGGGGCAGGTGTTCGCGGCCACGAGCACGGGAGTGCACTCGGCCCGGAGGGAGGGTGACACACTCGTGGCCGGGACGGTGATCCCATGGGAATCGCCCGCCCGCGGCTGGTATCTCCGCCTCGACACCCGCCGGCGTGCGCTCTGGTCCACGCTGCGCGGCGGCGCTCCCGATCCGCTGCGATGGCCGGACTGGACCAATCAGGCATGGCGCCATGACCTGGAGACGGGCCGCACGCTCCTCACCGAACTCGGACCCGGACTGGTCTTCCGACTGGCTCTCGCCCGGAGCCACACCGCCTTCACCCGCATCCACCCCGACGGCGACGAACTGGTTCTGCTGCGCGCCGACGACACCCTTCGGCGCGTCCCCCTGCCCGCCATGGACGGCGCACCGAGGCGCGGCGGCACCCCCTGGGAGGGCGTCCAGCGCCGGGCGGTAGCCGCCTCGCCGGGCTCCGACTGGGTGGCCGTCACCCGCGGCGGTCACGGCGAAGTTCATCTCGTCCACGCGGAGACGGGCCAGGAGGCGACCCGCCTGCGTCTGGAAACGCCGGTGCATCACGGCGGCCATCTGATGCTGCTCAACAGGAACGACGGAGCCGACGGCGATCCCGTGGGCCGCTGACGGGCGCGGACCGACCAGCGCCCTTCTTTTGCGGCTCGGTTCTCCCCCAGACTCCGTCCGGGGGGACCCCCACGGGGCGCTTTCAGCGTGTGTCGACGGTCGACCGTGCTCGACCGCTCGTTCCTCGCGGCCTCCGCACGCTCTCCCTTTCGACACCCGCGCGCCCCTCCAGCTCACGCGCCAGGGCCCACGTCACCGGGCACACCGGGCGCTGCCCGCAGGCGACCGTTCCGCCTTCGCCATGCCGCAACCGTTGACATGACCGGACGGTCATGATTGCGTGCAACCCATAGGTATCGAACGATCGTTAAATTTTGCCCGCCGTGGGGCGCGGCGACGGGCGGTGTCTCCCTGGGCGCACCGGCCCGCACCGTCCCGTATCCACAGAGTCACGACGAGTCCTCTGGAGTACACAGAGATGGCCGATGTCATCGAGCACGACCGTTTGTTCATCGGGGGACGCTGGGTCGCCCCAGCGGGCGGAGACACCATCACCGTGGTGTCTCCCCACACGGAGGAGGTCATCGGCCGCGTCCCGCACGCCGGTCCGGCCGACGTGGACGCGGCGGTGGCCGCCGCCCGCGAGGCGTTCGACCACGGGCCGTGGCCGCGGATGTCCGTCGACGAGCGCATCGAGATCGTCCTGCGTATGAAGGACGGCCTCGCCGCGCGCGCCCCCCGGCTGGCCGCGCTGATCTCGTCGCAGAACGGCTCGCCGATCACCTGGGCGGCCACCGGCCAGGTGATGAGCGCGATCGCCGTCTACGGCACGACGGCCGGGGTCGCCCGCGAGTTCCCCTTCGAGGAGTGGCGCCACGGCATGGGCGGCCCGCTGCTCGTACGCAACGAGCCGGTCGGTGTGGTCGCCGCCGTGGTGCCCTGGAACGTTCCCCAGTTCGTCACCGCGACCAAGGTCGCGCCCGCCCTGGTCAGCGGCTGCACCGTGGTTCTGAAGGCTTCCCCCGAGACCCCGCTCGACGCCTTCGTGCTCGCCGAGGTCGCCGAGGCGGCGGGGCTCCCGGCCGGGGTCCTGAACGTCCTGCCGGCCGACCGCGAGACCAGCTCCTACCTGGTGGCCCACCCGGACGTGGACAAGGTCGCCTTCACGGGCTCCGTCGCGGCCGGCCAGAAGGTCATGGCGAGCGCGGCGGAGAACCTGCACCGGGTGACGCTGGAACTCGGCGGCAAGTCGGCGGCCGTCATCCTGGAGGACGCCGACCTGACCCAGGTGGTGCCGGCGCTGATGGCCGGCTCCTACATGAACAACGGGCAGGCGTGCATCGCCCTCACCCGCATCCTGGTTCCGGACAGCCGGTACGACGAGATCTCCGCCGCGCTCACCGCCGCCGTGTCCGCGCTGAAGGTCGGTGACCCCCTCGACCCGGGGACCCAGGTGGGGCCGCTGGTCACCAAGCGCCAGCAGGAGCGCAGCCTGGAGTACATCCGCATCGCCCGCGAGGAGGGCGCCACGCTCCTGACGGGCGGCGGCGTCCCGGAGACGCGGAAGAAGGGCTGGTACGTCGAGCCGACGCTCTTCGGCGATGTCGGCAACGACATGCGGATCGCCCGCGAGGAGGTCTTCGGCCCGGTCGTCGTCCTCATCCGCTACCAGGACGAGGACGACGCGGTCCGGATCGCCAACGACTCCGACTTCGGCCTGAGCGGCGCGGTCTGGGCCGGGGACACCGAGCACGGCCTCGACGTCGCCCGCCGGATCCGCACCGGAACCCTGAGCGTCAACACCCTTCGGGTCGACTTCCTCGGCCCCTTCGGCGGCTTCAAGAAGTCGGGCGTCGGGCGCGAGTTCGGTGTGGAGGGTCTGCGGTCGTATCTGGAGCCGAAGGCCGTCTACCTTCCTCAGAGCACGAAGATCCCCCAGACGAAGAGGAACACCATGCGCGCGGCGATTCTCCAGCAGACCGGCGACGAGACGCTCGACGTCCGCGAGGACGTGACGACCCGACCGGTGGGCCCCGGGCTGGTGCGCATCAGGATGCGCGCGGCGAGCCTGTGCCACTCCGACGTCTCCGGGATGAACGGCACCCTCGCCCTGCCGACGCCGTTCGTGCCGGGACACGAGGGAGCGGGCGTGATCGCCGAGGTCGGCGAGGGTGTCACACACGTCTCGCCCGGAGACCGGGTCGTCGTCTGTTGGATGCCGCCCTGCGGGCAGTGCGGCTCCTGCAAGCGCGGCGAGGGCAACCTCTGTCTGAGCGGCATGGCCTCCGTCACCACCCCGGTCTTCGCCTCCGGCGGCGAGCCGGTCTTCGGTTTCATCGGCACCGGTACGTTCGCCGAGGAGATCGTGGTGTCGGGCAACGCGGCCGTACCGCTGCCCGACGACGTCCCGTTCGAGATCGGCGCGCTGATCGGCTGCGGTGTCACCACGGGGATCGGCGCCGCGCTCCACACCGCCGAGGTGAAGCCCGGCTCGCGGGTCGCGGTCATCGGCTGCGGCGGCGTCGGCATCAGCGTCGTCCAGGGCGCCAAGGTCGCGGGCGCGACCACCATCGTGGCCGTCGACCCGGTCGCCGGGCGCCGCGACTGGGCCCGGGAGCTCGGCGCGACCCACTCCGCCTCCCCCGAGGAGTTCGCGAAGCTGACCGCGGAGCTGACCGGCGGCGAGGGCTTCGACTACGTCTTCGAGGCGGTCGGCAAGCCCGCCACGGTCCGCACGGCGTACGACGCGACCCGCCGCGGCGGCACGCTGTGCCTGGTCGGAGTGGGCGCCAAGACGGAGTTCCCCCGGATCAACCTCTCCGAGCTGGTCATGCACGAGAAGAAGCTGCTGCCGTCGTTCTACGGCGGGACGGACGTCCTGAAGAACTTCGCGCAGATCATCGAGCTGTGGCGGGCCGGTGAGATCGACCTGGAGAAGATGATCACCCACCGGGTGCCGCTGGCGGAGGCGAACGAGGCGGTGCGCCAGATGCACACGGGCGAGGCCCTGCGGACGGTCCTCACCATCGGCTGAGCCGCCCCGGCGGGTTCGCACGGCGCACGCGGTGCTCCGCGCGAGCCCGCTCGCCGGGCGCGGTTCGGGAGCACCGCCGTGCCCGGCACAGCCGTGCTCCCGAACCGGGCCCGGACGAACGCAGACGCCTCCGGCCCGCACCGGGCCGGGGGCGTGCGCGGGACGGGCGTCGCGCGTCAGCCCCGTACGGGGCGGCGGGCCGTGCGCGGCCGGTACTCGACGACGGTCAGCGCGAGGGAGACGTACCGTTCCACCAGTTCGTCCACGGTGAGCGGGCCGTCCGGCCGGTACCACTGGGCGATCGCGTTGCACATCGCGATCACGGCGCGGCGCGCGTCGTCGGGATAGGGCGTGAGGAAGATCCCCTCCTTGACGCCCTGATCGACGACCTCACGGAACTGCGACGAGCCGCGCGCCTCGTTCTCGCGGTAGCGCGCGAGATGCTCCGGCTCCAGGCTGCGCCCCTCCGTGAGCACGATGCTGCTCTTGACCGGATGTCCGGTCCGGAACCGCACGGTCGCGGCGACCAGCGCCTCCAGGCGCTCGGCCGGATCCTCGCCGGCGGCTTCGAGCGCGGCGTCACAGGCGCTGAAGTAGGCGTCGAGCCCCTCGTCGAGGATGGCGACGAGCAGGTCCTGCTTCCCCTTGTAGTAGTAGTAGAGGGCGGACAGACTGACGCCGGCCCGCTGGGCGATGTCCCGGATCGATGTCGCTCCGTACCCCTGCTCGGAGAACTCGGCACGCGCAGCCTCGATGATGGCTTTGTGGCCGGCTGGTCGACTGGGCATCCTTCTCCGATCTCCTGCGGTCCGCCGACCCGCTCGCGGCGACTGAACGTTCGAACAGCATGATCTGCACACTCATACGGTCGGCAGCGACATCCTAGCGGCACCGGTCCCGTGATTGCTCCGATCAGGAGCCCGATACAGAACGAACGATCACTAGGGCTAGTGGTCGAGGCGAATAGGCTGGGCGTTATGCCCCTTATTACCCTTCGATCAGGGCTTCTCCGGCCGGACCCCTTGTGGCGCACACATCACTTAGCTAACGTTCGCTCAATTCCTCTCCCACGCGCTCAGCGATCGTCTGGAGACTCCCCATGCCCCGCACTCTCACCGACGGCCCGGCCGCGCCCCGCGAAACCCACACCGACGCGGTTCCGCCGAAGGGCAAGGCCGCCCTCGTCGTCGCTCTGCTGTTCTGCTTCATGCTCATCAACTACGCCGACAAGGTCGTCATCGGGCTCGCAGGCGTCGACCTGATCAAGGAACTCGGCCTCACCAAGGAGCAGTTCGGTGTCGTGCAGAGCAGCTTCTTCTGGCTGCTCGCCGTCGGAGCCGTCCTCGGCGGCATGCTGATCGGCCGCATCAAGGCCCGCTACCTGCTCGCGGGCACCGCCGTTCTCTGGGCCATCAGCCTCGCCCCCCTGCTCGGCAGTGTGAGCTTCGGCCTGCTGATCGCCTGCCGGGTGCTCCTCGGCTTCGCCGAGGGCCCTGCCACCGCGATGGCCACCGCCGTCACCCACAGCTGGTACGCGCCCGAGAAGCGGGCCATCCCCACCTCCGTCGTCGTGGCCGGCGCGGGCGTCGGCCCGCTGCTCGCCGCCCCTCTCCTGACCTGGGTGATGCTGCGCCACGACTGGCACGCGGCCTTCGGCGTACTGCTCGTGGTCGGCATCGCCTGGGTCCTGGCGTGGCTCTTCGCGGGCGGCGAGGGCCCGGTGCGGGCGGGGCACGCGCGGAGCGCGGCCGGCAGCCCGCTTCCGGAGTCCGCCCCGTACCGCACGCTCCTGGGCACCGGGACGATCGTCGGCCTGCTCGTCCTCTTCTTCACCACGTACTGGAGCGTCGCGGTCAAGGTCAGCTGGCTTCCCCTCTATCTGCGCGAGGGCCTCGGCTACACGGCGAGCGAGTCCGGAAAGCTGGTGGCGCTGCCGTACGCAGCCGCCGCCGTCTTCCAGATCCTGGTGGGCGTCGTCTCGGCGATGCTCTCCCGGCGCGGGGCGAGCAGCAGAGCGGCCCGCACCCTGTTCGCGTCCGCGCTGGCGGGCGCCGGAGGACTCAGCACCGTCGCCTTCTCACTGATGGACCGCGGGGTGGCGCAGATGCTGCTGATCGTGGTGGGCGCCTCACTGACGAGCGCCGGGTACGGCGTCGCCTTCGCCGCCGTCTCGGACGTCGTTCCCGCGCGGCAGCGCGGCGGGGTGATGGGCGTGATCGTCGCCGTGTACAGCCTGGGCGGAATCATCGCCCCGCTGGTCCTCGGCGGGCTGATCGACTCGGCCCCCAGCCCGGGCGAGGGCTACTCCCAGGGCTTCCTGGTGATCGGCCTCATCGTGGTCGCCGGAGCCATCGTCTCCGCGCTGCTCACCAACCCGGAGCGGGACGCGCTCAAGGTGGCGTCGCACGGCCGCCCCACCGCCGGGGAGGCCGACGCACGCTGACCGCGCGGTCGCGGGACGGCCTCCGGCTCAGTCGCGCACCGCGCGGGAGGGCTGCCCCGCCCCGGCGCGTACCGCTCCAGTGGCCCGCGCCCGACCGGTCCGGTCGCCGTCTTCCCCGGACGGCGACCGGACCGCCGGCGCGTGATGGCGGCCGGACGAACCGGACACGGTCCAGGGGTGCGGTGGCGGCTTCTCCTTTGGTCGTCTATGAGAACGGGCACGGCGCGGCGGAGCGGGATCAGTCGGTGTCGAGGCCGTCGATCAGGCGGTTGAGGAACCGGGTGAAGGTGGCTTCGGGCGTGAGGGGGCGTCCGGGGGCGGCGAGGACTTCGGCGAGTTCCGGGTGACGGCCGTCCGCGGCGACGGCGGCGAGGTAGCGGGCTTCGGCCGCGATGCGGTCGGAGGACTGCGAGGCCGCGGTCCGCGCGATCTCATGGGCGACGTGCCCGGCCACGAATGCGGTGAGCTGGGCGAGGACCTCCAGCTTCGCCGCACCGTCCAGTCCGGTGGGCCGCAGGACGGCGAGCGCGCGTTCCAGGAAGGCCAGGGCGTTGGGGCCGGGGGTGCGGCGGGCGGCCAGAGCGGCGGGCAGCCAGGGGTGTCGCAGCATGTGGGCGCGCTGGAGGTGGGCGATGGCCTTCAGGTCGGCGCGCCAGTCGCCGGCGGGGACGTTCGCCGCCGGCAGTTCGCCGCTGACGTGGTCGACCATCAGTTCCAGCAGCGTCTCCTTGTCGGGGGCGTAGCTGTAGAGCGACATGGCGCCGGCTCCGACCTGTGCGGCGACTCTCCGCATGGTGACCGCTTCGAGTCCTTCCGCGTCCGCCAGGGCGACGGCTGCCGCCGTGATCGCCTCTCGGCTGTAAGCGGGCTTGCGGCCCCTGCGGGGCTGGTCGGAGCCCAGCCAGAGCCGACCCGGGTCGACGCCCGGGGCGCCGGCCCCTCCTTCACGGGCCATGGTCCGCGCTCCCTCCCTTGATCGAGGCGGCCCTTGCGGGCCCCATCCAAGCATCCTCTATTCTCGTACAACGTACGGATATCAAGGAGGGCAACGATGGCTGCACGCACGCACGGTCCCGCGCCGAGGCCGACCTGGTCACCGCCGTCCGGTAGGCCGCCACTGGCCTCACGGTTGATGAGGGCGATCTGGCGCGGCCTCCCGGCCAAACGGCACGATGTCGGGTGGGAGCCGGGGCTGCCGGTGCCGGCCGCCGACGGCAGCCCGCTGATCACGGACCACTACTTCCCGCGCGCCGAGGGCGACTTTCCCACCCTCCTGGTGCGATCGCCGTACGGCAGGAGCCTGCCGTGGTCTCCCCTGTACGGCCTGCTCTTCGCCGAACAGGGCTTCCACGTGGTGCTGCAGAGCTGTCGCGGCACCGGCGGCTCCGGCGGTGACTTCGATCTCTGGCGCAACGAGGCCGCCGACGGCCGGGCCGCGGTGTCCTGGCTGCGCGGGCAACCCTGGTTCAACGGAACGCTGGGGACCGTCGGCCCCAGCTACCTGGGATATGTGCAGTGGGCCCTCGCCGCGGACCCGCCGCCGGAACTGAAGGCGATGGTGGTGCAGGTGGGCCTGCACGATCCGCACGCCCTGTTCCACTCGGGCGGTGCGCTGCGCCTGGAGAACGCCCTCGCCGTGGGCATGGGCATGAACTACCAGCACCAGGGCATGGCACCGTTCCTCAAGGCCACACTGCGCCTGCAGCGCCGCCTGCGCGACGCCATCACCGCGCAGCCGCTGCGCGGGTCGTACGTGTCAGCCCTGGGGGGCGAACTGCCCTGGCTGGACGACGTGATGACCCACCCGGACGCCGAGGACCCCTACTGGCACGGCGCGTCGTTGGCGGAGTCGGCGGAACGGCTCGGCGTGCCCACGGCACTGATCACCGGATGGCACGACGCACTGGTCGACCAGACTCTCGAGCAGTACGACCGGCTGCGCCGGGCCGGATGCGAGACGGCCCTGCTCGTCGGTCCCTGGACCCACACGTCCGCCCTGCAGCAGGGATGGCCCGAGGTGTTCGCCGAGAGCCTCGCGTGGTTGCGCGCCCACCTGGACGCCGACCCCTCCGGCCTGCGCCCCACCTCGGTACGTGTGCACATCGGCGGCACGAACACCTGGCGGGATCTCGACGACTGGCCGCCGTCCGCGGCCGCCACCTCGTGGTACCCCACTCCCGGCGGGCATCTCACCCGACTGGCCCCCGTGGACTCCGCGCCCGTGACGGCCTTCCGCTACGACCCGGCCGACCCCACCCCCTCCCTCGGCGGCCCGCTGCTCTCCCGTACCGCCGGTCCCCGGGACAACGCCGCCCTGGAGGCCCGGGACGACGTCCTGACCTTCACCGGCCCACCACTGACCGAGCCCTTGGACATCCTGGGGCCCGTCTCCGCACGGCTGAGCGTATCCACGGACACCGGCCACGCCGATGTCTTCACCCGCCTGTGCGACGTGGACGCACAAGGCCGCTCCGTCAACATCTGCGACGGGCTGGGCCGGCTTCGGACAGCCGAACAGGCGCCCTCGCACCTCACCGTGCCGATGAGTTCCACCGCCCACCGCTTCGCCGTCGGTCACCGCGTACGCTGGCAGATCAGCGGCGGCGCCCATCCGCGCTACGCCCGCAATCCCGGCACCGGGGAGTCGCCGGTGGACGCCACCACCTTCACACCGGTGCGCATCACGCTCCACGCGGACTCAGAGCTGACGCTTGCGACGCCTGCCCGCAGTTCCGGGCTCAGCCCCACGGAGAACAGCTGACGAGCCGGACCCGACGGGCTGACTGATCGGCACCGCCTACGTCGTCCAGGCAGCCCGCGTCCGGGTCGCGCACATGGGTCGGCGCCGGAGCGCCGATTCGCCCCGCACCGCCTCCTCCCGATCGGCGACGTATCCACGACTCCCACCATCACGCCGGATCCGCCCCACGGCCCCACCGGCGGTCGCGACTCGCGAGCGTCCCGGCCGCCGCTCGCGTCAGGACTCGGGAACGAGCCGGGGAAGCACGACGCCACGCCACTGGGCGTGGCGTGGCGCTGTTACGGCGTCGGCTACGGCAGAACGAGCGGGAACCCGACGCGCGGCGCCTGGAGCAGGGAGAAGAACATCCCCAGCACCTCCGTGTCGCCCTCCAGTACGGCCTCTCCCGCCTCGGCCGCCCCGGCGAGTTCGACGCGCCCGCCCAGGACGCCGAGCAGTACGTCGAGGGCCGTACGCACGGTCACCTGCGGCTGCTCGCCACCGGGCGCGTCACCGCGCATCGGTGTCAGCACTCCGTTGGACAGCAGCAGTGTCCACACGTCGGGTTCGCCGCCCCCGTCGAACTCCCAGCGCATGACGAGGCGGTGGGCCGCCGCGCGCGGGCCGTCCACGCGTACCGCTAGTGCCTTGAACACCTGGTCGGCGGGCAGGCCCCAGGCCAGGCCGCCGCCCGAACCCGAGCCGCTGCCGCGGGTCGGCTCTCCGGAGAAGTCGCGCAGATCGCGGGCGCCGGAGAGGTAGAAGTTGCGCCAGGTGCCGTTCTCGCAGGCGTACGCGAGCTTCTCGAAGGTCTCGGCCTGAAGCTCGCGGGCTTCCTTGTCGGTGGGGTCGGCGAACACGACGTGGTTCAGGACCTCGGCCGCGAACCGCAGATCGCCGGCGTCCGCCGTCTCACGGGCCTTGCGCACCACGGCACGCGCGCCTCCCATGAACTCCACGTACCGCTTGGCCGCCTCGACCGGCGGGTGCTGCCACAGGTGGGCCGGGTTGCCGTCGAACCAGCCCATGTAGCGCTGGTACACGGCCTTGGAGTTGTGGCTGAGCGAGCCGTAGTAGCCGCGGGCGTGCCAGGCCCTGGCGAGCTGCGGCGGGAACTCGGACAGTTCCTCGGCTATCTCGGGCCCGGTCAGTCCCTGGTTCATCAGGCGCACGGTCTGGTCGTGCAGATAGCCGTACGCGTCGCGCTGCTCCGAGAGCATCGACGTCAGCTCCGCGCGGCCCCAGGTGGGCCAGTGGTGGGAGCCGATGAGGACGTCGGAGCGGTCCGCGTACAGGGCGATCGTCTCGGTGAGGTACGAGGCCCAGGTCTGGGCATCGCGTACCAGCGCGCCGCGGAGCGTCAGCACGTTGTGCAGGGTGTGGCCGGCGTTCTCCGCGACGAGCAGGACCCCCCGGTCGGGCAGCAGGAAGTTCATCTCGGCGGGGGCCTCGGTGCCCGGGGTGAGCTGGAACTCCAGCCGCACGCCGCCGAGTTCGTACACCTGCCCGGTCTCCGTCACGAGGTCGGTGGGCGGAATCAGTCCGACCCTGCCGCTGGACGTTCCCTGCCCGAGCCCGAAGCCGATCGCGCCGTCGGGCGCGGCGGGGAGACCGACGCCGTACATGTACAGCGCGCGGCGCAGCATGGCGGGCCCGGCGACGATGTTCTCGCTGACGGCCTCCTCCATGAAGCCCTCGGGCGCGACGACGCGTACGCGCCCCGCCTTCACCTCGGCCTCGTCGACGACGCCGCGCACACCGCCGAAGTGGTCGGTGTGACTGTGGGAGTAGACGACGGCGGCGACCGGAAGGCCGCTGCCGCGGTTCTTCCGGTACAGGGCGAGTCCGGCCGCCGCGCACTCCTCGCTGATGAGCGGATCCACGATCACCAGGCCCGTGGTCCCCTCGATGATCGTCATGTTGGAGACGTCGAAGCCGCGGATCTGGTAGACGCCCTCGACGACCTCGAACAGGCCGTGCAGGGAGTTGAGCCGGCTCTGCCGCCAGAGGCTGGGATGAGCGGTCTCGGGGCAGTCCTCCGCGAGGAAGGACCAGCGCTCGTTGTCCCAGACGACCCGGCCCTCGGCGTTCTCGATCACGCACGGTGTGAGGGTGTCGAGCCGCCCCCGCGAGGCGTTGGCGAGGTCGGTCGGGTCGTCCCAGTCGAGTCCGGGCGCTGCGGTCATGGTGCCTCAATTCGTCGTGCGGACGGAGTCGGGCGTACGGAGTCGGGCGTACGTGTACGGAGTCGTGCGTACGGAGTCGTGCGGCAGAGGGCGGGCGCAGGGGCAACCGGCAGGGACTCCACGGACCGTGCGGCGAGGATCACGCCGGCGGTCATGGTGTCCCCCGGAACCGTCTGCTAATTTAACGAACGTTCGAGTAGCACCGCACACAACCACGGCCGCACGGCACTGTCAACAGATCCGGCGCGTCCGCACCCGCGCAGAGCGCCGCTCCCCGCCCGTGACGGCGATACCTCCAGGAGTCACGCATGTCGCACCTCGCCGGGGAACTGGCGCGCTGGGCCGCCGCCCACGAACCGTCACCATCGGACCTGCGCCTCGCCGACCACGCCCTCAGGGACACGCTCGCCGTGTCCCTGGCGGCCCGCGACCACCGCATGGCCCGGCTCACGGCCGGTCTTCCCGAGGCTGCGCGCTGGGCCGCCGTGGGCCACGTCCTCGATTTCGACGATCTGCACCTGCCGTCCACCACCCACGTCTCCGTCGTGTGCGTACCGGCCGTCCTGAGCACGGGCGGCGGCGCGCGCGAGTATCTGGCCGCGGCCGGGGTGATGGCCCGGCTCGGCACCGCCCTCGGCTGGCGGCACTACACCGACGGCTGGCACGCCACCTGCACCGCGGGCGCTCCCGCCGCGGCCATCGGTGCCGGCTTGGCTCTCGGTCTCGACACGGAGGGGCTGACGCGGGCCGTCTCGCTGGCCCTGCCCGCGGCGGGCGGTGTCCAGCGCGCGTTCGGCACCGACACCAAGTCGCTCCAGGTCGGTTTCGCGGCCGAGGCGGGGGTCAGGGCCGCCCGCCTGGCCGCAGCGGGCGCGGGCTCGGACCCCTCGGCGCTCGACGCCTGGCTGCCGTTGGTCGGCGGGTCCCGCGCGCTGCTGGACCACGACGCCTTCGACCCGAAGGGAACGGCGGTCCCCGGCGGACTCGCGACCAAGATCTTCCCGTGCTGCTACGCGATGCAGCGCCCGATCGGCGCGGTCCGCCTGCTGCTCGGTCGGCGGGCGATCGATCCGTCGGAGGTGGTGCGCATCGTGGTGCGCACTCCGGAGGCAGCGGTCCACCCGCTGATCCACTCCCGGCCGCGGACGGGCCTCCAGGGCAAGTTCAGCCTGGAGTACGCGGTGGCCGCGGCTCTCCTGGACCGCCATCCGGGCTTCGTGTCGTACACCGACGACCAGGTGCGGCGCACGGCCGCACAGCGCCTCGTCGCCCTGGTGGAGACCGTACGGACGCCGGGTGGCTCCGGCCTGCTCACCGGCGAGACGACCGTCGAGATCACCACCGGCGACGGCTCCGTGCACACCGCCTCGCTCGACCTGCCGCCGGGCTCCCCCCACCTTCCCGCCACCGAGGAGGAGTTCGCCGCCAAACTGGCCGACTGCGGCCCGGACGTGCCCGGTCTGCTGGCCGGCGTCGACTGGGAGGGGGCCGCCGCCCTCATGCGCGCGTCCTTCCCCGCCGCCCGGACGGAGGCGGACGCGTGAGGCGGCCACCGTGCGACGGGACCGCCGCCGTCACCCCTGAACAGCGCGTCACCACGGCGCACCACGACCGGCCGAGGAGGTCCCGGTGAGCGCGGAGCGGTACGAGCAGATCACCTACGCCGTCGAGGACCGCGTGGCCACGGTCACGCTGAACCGCCCCGAGGCGCGCAACGGCTACACCCGGCTGATGGCCGACGAGTTGGCCTCCGCACTGCGAGCGGCCGACGCCGACCACGCGGTACGCGTCGTCGTCCTCACCGGCGCGGGCAAGGACTTCTGCGTCGGGGCCGACCTCTCGGGCGGCGGCGGCACGGACCGGGGCTTCACCCGGACGGTGGACGACGACACCGCGGCGCGGATCGAGGCGGGCACCTACCAGGAACCGGCGGGCGTGGTGACGCGCGTCCTGTACGCGATGAACAAGCCGGTCATCGCGGCCGTGCTGGGCGCCGCCGTCGGCGTCGGCTCGACGATGCTGCTGCCCGCCGACTTCCGGCTCGCCGCGCACGACGCGAAGTTCGGTTTCCCCTTCACCCGCCGCGGCATCGTGCCCGAGGGCGCGTCGGCCTGGTTCCTGCCTCGGCTGGTGGGCCTCGGCACGGCCATGGACTGGCTGGTGTCCGGCCGGATCCTGTCGGCCGCGGAAGCGCTGTCCGCCGGCCTGGTGACGAGCCTGCACGACGCGGAACGGGTCCTTGACGCCGCGTACGAGCTGGCGCGGGAGATCGCCTCCACCACGGCCCCGGTGTCCGTGGCCGTCACCCGGCAGCTGGTGTACCGCATGGCCTGGGCGGAGACACCCGAGCAGGTGCACCGGCTGGACTCACGTCTGGTCTTCGACACGGTGCGCGGCGCGGACGCCCAGGAGGGCGTGCGGTCGTTCTTCGAGCGCCGCGAGCCGAAGTTCCCGGGCCGGGTGCCCGAGGATCTGCCGCCGTATCTTCCGTGGCTGGACGGCGACGACGGGTAAGCGCACGGGCGGTCCCCGGCCCTTCGCCGAGGTCCGCCCGCACTGCGGACGGACGCCTGCGATCCACGGGCGCTCGGCCCCGCATATACGCGAATCCGCCCGGCCGGCTCTCCTCGTGGAGGAAAGCCGGCCGGGCGGTCCGCTGTGCGCCGGTGCGCCGGATCCGGGGTTCCGGCCCCGGACGCGTGGCCGGGTCAGGCCCCGCCGGACCGGGGGGCGAGTTCCTCGCGGAGTACGCGCTTGAGGATCTTTCCGCTGGGGTTGCGCGGCAGTTCCTCGACGAAGTGGACGGTCCGCGGCTTCTTGTACGAGGCGATCCGCTCCCGGCTGAACTCGACGAGGTCGCTCGCGGTGACGGGCTCCGCGCCGGGCCGCAGGACGACAGCGGCGGTCACGGCCTCTCCCCATCGCTCGTCGGGGGTTCCGAAGACGGCTACGTCGAGGACCGCGGGGTGCTCGGCGAGCACGGACTCGACCTCGATGGGATAGACGTTCTCGCCGCCGGTGATCACCATGTCCTTGATCCGGTCGGTGATGAAGAGATAGCCGTCCGGATCGAGGTAGCCCGCGTCGCCGGTTCTGAGCCAGCCGTCGGCGGTGAACAGGGCCTCGTTCTCCTGCGGCCGCCTCCAGTAGCCGGGGGTCACATGGTGGGAGCGGGTGAGGATCTCCCCCACCACGCCCGGCGCCACCGGCTCCCCGGTGACCGGGTCGGCGATGGCGACCTCCACGTCGGGGCGGGTGTTGCCCGCCGAGCGCAGGAGCGTCGAGCGCGGCCCGTCCAGGACGTGGTCCTCGGGAAGCAGCCGGGAGGCGGAGCCCGTGGTCTCCGTCTGCCCGTACTTCTGGTAGAAGCCGCAGCCGAAGACCTCCATGGAGCGCCTCAGCAGGGCCGGGGTGATCGGCGAGGCACCGTAGACGATCAGCTGGAGCGAGGAGAAGTCGCGTTCGCGGATGCCCGGCAGGGCCGTGAGGACGTGGAGCATGGCGGGCACGAAGAACGCGTGGGTGACCTCGTGGCGCTCCAGCACCTCGACCGCGGTCTGCGGTACGAGATCCGGCAGCATCACCGTGTGGGCGCCCGCGGTCAGCGCGGTGACGAGCCAGCCCGTCCCCGCGATGTGGAAGACGGGCATGGCGTTCAGGGCGACGGACGTGTCGTGCCAGCCCATCTCGCGCAGCTGGAACTCGCCCGCGCTGACGTTCCGGAGGGTGAGCTGGACGCCCTTGGGCAGCCCGGTGGTGCCGGAGGTGTAGAGCTGAAGGAAGACGCCGTCACCGGTCACCGCGCCGCCGTCATCGCTCACCGCGCCGGGGTCGGCTGGGCTCGCGGCGAGGAGCCAGTCCTCGTAATTGTGCTCCGGCGCGGTCGCCTCTCCCTCGGTGACCAGCGGGATGCCGGGCAGTGCGGCGCTCAGGGCCCGCGCGGCGCGCAGGAACTCGGTCTGGGTGAGGACGATCCCGAGTTCGGCGTCCCGTGCGACGGCGACCAGTTCGGAGACGGCGAGCCGCCAGTTCAGCGGTGTGGCGACGAGGCCCGCCTTGGCGCAGCCGACGAGGAGTTCGGCGGACAGGGCGCCGGGGCGGACGAGATAGCCCACCCGGTCGCCCCGCCGCAGCCCCTCGGCGAGGAGGGCCTGGGCGACGCGGTTGCCACGCCGGTCGAGCTCGGCGTAGGTCAGCGTCCGCGAGCCCTCGGTGACGGCCGGAGCGCCGGGGCGCTCGATGGCGTGCTGGCGTACGGCGTCGGGCAGAAACGGGCCCATGCGGGTCCTCCATCGGCGTCGGCACCGGCGGCGAGGCCGGAGTGCGTGTTGCGGTGCGAACTGGGCCGGGCGGTCAGCGGAGCGCCAGGGCGTCGAGCGCGGCGGCCGGGAAGCGCCCGTAGTGCGTGCGCGGACGCCTGGGAATCCGGTCCGGCGAGCCCGCGGCGGACGCCCGGCCCGCTCCCACGCGGTTCGGAACGCTCTCGTGACCACCGTTGAACACCGTGCGGCGCATGCCGCTCCTCCGGCCCCTCGGGGCTCCGGAGAGTCGAAGGAACAGTGTTACAGGTCGAACGATCGTTAAGATATTCTCGGCGGACTCGGCGTGTCCACGAGCTGTGACGTGCCTCACGTGCCCCCGCGGGGCACGGGTGAAAGGAGCGCACCATCACCACCGACACCCACGCCACCGAACGGCCGGGGCTGCTCGACCTCCCCCGGATACTCGGCCTCGAACCGGCCGGGGCCGATGTCTGGCTCGGCAGGCCGCACGACGGTAGGCCCCCGCGGGCCTACGGTGGGGCCGTGCTCGCCCAGGCACTCCTCGCCGCGGGCCGCACCCTCGGCTCGGAGCGCCGCGCCCACTCCCTGCACGCGTACTTCCTCCGCTCCGTGGACCCCGGCGGCGAGCCCGTCGAGTACCGCGTGGACCGGTTGCGTGACGGAGCGTCCTACGCCGCGCGCCAGGTATCCGCACATCAGCACGGTCACGCCGTACTGAGCCTGCAGAGCTCCTTCAAGCGCCCCGAGACGGAACGGGACCGGCAGCCGCCGGCGCCGAGCGCGCCCCCGCCGCACCGCTGCTTCGACCCGTTCGCGGCCCTGGCCGGCGAGCAGCCCGAGCGCTATGCGTCGTACACCCTCGCGCGCGCCGTCGACCTCCGGTTCGTCGCGCCGAGCCCCTCGGAACAGGCGGCCACGCGGGACGAACTGGCCGAACAGCGTGCCTGGATACGGACGGCGCGACCGCTGCCGAAGGAGCCGCTGGTCCACGAGGCTGCCCTCGCCTACCTCTCCGACCTCACCCTCTCCCCCACCGCCGCGCTGCCCTGGGAACCCCACAGCTCCCGTCGCAGCGGGCCGCCCACGGTGATGCTCGCCTCGCTGGACCACAGCGTCTGGTTCCACCGGCCGCCGCGTGCGGACGCCTGGCTGCTCTACCGCCAGCGGGCCTCCCGCCTGGCCGACGGACGTGCGCTGACGCACGGCGAACTGTGGGACCAGGAGGGCCGGCTGGTCGCCACCGTCGCGCAGGAAGCGGTCCTGCGGCACCGTGCGCCCGCAGGCTGATCCCCTGTCCGTCTCCCGTGTCCACCGTCCTCACCCCTTCACCGAAAGGCGGGACCCTTCGTGACCACCATCCCCTGGGGAACCGGCTCCGGACTCGACCGGGTCCGTCTGATCGCCGAGAACCTGCACGCCTTCGCATACGTTCCCTACGCCCACCTCGGCATGGAGATCTCCCGGGCGGAGAAGGGCCGCGTGGAGATGCGCTGGGCTCCGGGCGAGGCGGTGCTCAACCGCGGCGGAATCGTGCACGGCGGCTATATCGCGACGGCGCTCGACGAGGTGTGCGGCGTCGCGGCGATCAGCGGGAGCGAGCCCGCTACCCCGTTCGTGACGATGAGCCTGAACGTCGACTACCTGCGACCGGTGCTGGCCGGCGAGGTCTACACGGTGACCGGCACCGTGCTCCAGTCGTCGCGCACCCGCACCCTGACGCACGCCGCTGTCACCGACGCGCTCGATCGGCTCTGCTGCCAGGCGTCCGGCTCCCTCACACCGAACCGGAGGCTGCTCGCGGCAGCACGGGAGACCACCGTCGACGAACAGGGTGGGGCGTGAGCGGTTCCTGAGCACGGCGGGCCTGCTGTTCGCCACGGCCGGCCCGTCGGTCCGGGTCCGTAGACGCGGACCAGCGGGCCGGGGGACGGCACAGGGGTACGGCGGGGCCCGGCCGGGGCGGGCCGTCGCCTGGGGTTGTCCACTTCGCCGGGCCCCCCTTGGCAGGCAGAGGGAGCGGGGCGTCCTGGGTGCTGCGGCGGGCCGCTCCCGAAGGGAGTGGACCGCGCGAAGGATCCGCCGCTGCCGAACGCCGTCCTGTGAAGGGCGGTGTGCGGGGAGCCGCCCGGTCACGACGACGGACCGCCGTGCCCCCGGCGGTCCGGACGGGCACGGCGGTCCGGTGCGGGACCGGCGGCGGTGCGTCAGGCCCGCGGGCCGCCCGCGACGTACAGCACCTGGCCGGAGACGAATCCGGCCTCCTCGCTCACGAAGTACGAGACGGCGGCGGCGATGTCCGCGGGCCGGCCGACCCGGGCGACCGGGATGTTCGCCGCGGCCCTGGCCTGGAACTCCTCGAAGGACAGGCCCACGCGCTCCGCGGTCTTCGCCGTCATGTCCGTGGCGATGAAGCCCGGGGCGACGGCGTTCGCGGTGACGCCGAACTTGCCGAGTTCGATCGCGAGCGTCTTGGTGAAGCCCTGGAGCCCCGCCTTGGCGGCGGAGTAGTTGACCTGGCCGCGGTTGCCGAGGGCCGCCGTGGAGGACAGGTTCACGATCCGGCCCCAGCTCGCCTGCGTCATGTGCTTCTGCACGGCGCGGCTCATGAGGAACGCGCCGCGCAGATGCACGCCGATCACCGCGTCCCAGTCCTGTTCGTCCATTTTGAACAGCAGGTTGTCGCGGGTGATGCCGGCGTTGTTGACCAGGACGAGGGGCGCGCCCAAGTGGGCGGCGACGCGCTCGACGGCCGCCTCGACGCGGGCGGCGTCGGCGACGTCCACCCCCACGGCCAGGGCGCGACCGCCCTCCTTCTCGATGGCGGCGACCGTGTCGGCGCAGGCGGCCTCGTCCAGGTCGAGGACGGCGACGGCGAAGCCGTCGGCGGCCAGCCGCAGGGCGGTGGCGGCGCCGATTCCGCGGGCGGCTCCGGTGACGACGGCGACCTTCTGGGCGGTCTCGGACATGGTGTCTCTCCTTGCGGGGTCGGTACGGAAGGCGGGGGTGCCGTGCGGTCAGCCGTAGACGCGGACGACGGTCTCGGCGACGCAGGCCGGCTTGTCGGAGCCCTCGATCTCGATGGTCACCTTGTTCACGATCTGGCGGCCGCCGCCGGGGACCTCCTCGGCGGAGACCACGTCCACCGAGGCGCGGACCTTCGAGCCGACGCGTACCGGGTTCATGAAACGCACCTTGTTGAGGCCGTAGTTGACGCCCATCTTCACGCCCTCGATGCGGTACACGCCCTGGGTGAGGACGGGGATCAGGGAGAGCGTGAGGTAGCCGTGGGCGATGGTCGCGCCGAACGGGCCGTCGGCGGCGCGCGCGGGGTCGACGTGGATCCACTGGTGGTCGCCGGTGGCCTCGGCGAAGGTGTCGATGCGGTCCTGCGTCACGGCGACCCAGTCGCTGACGCCGACGTGGGCGCCGGCCGCCGCGGCGAACTCTTCGGGGGAGGAAAAGACCTTGGTCATCTCGTATCGTCCAGTTCTCGGAGAAGGGGGATTCGGCGCGAGGTGTCGGCGGGAGGCGTTTCCGGGCGCGCGGCGGTGCGGGAACTGCCGGTACGGGAACTGCCGGGGCGGGAACTGCCGGTACGGGCCTCGTCGACCGCCCGGAACATCCCGGAAGCCGTGGTCGCCGCAGCGGTCATCCCAGCGTCTCCGCCGTGCCGAGCAGCGCCGTCGCCTGGCTGGACAGGACGCCGCCGTTGCCGTTGACGAGCGCGACCCTGGTGTCCGCCCGCTGGCGTTCGCCGCACTCGCCCCGGAGCTGTCGCACGGCCTCGATGATGAGGAAGATCCCGTACATGCCCGGATGGCAGTACGACAGCCCGCCGCCGTTGGTGTTGACGGGCAGTTCGCCACCCGGCGCGATCCGCCCGCCGGAGACGAAGGCGCCGCCCTCCCCCTTGGCGCAGAAGCCCAGGTCCTCCAGGAAGAGCAGCGTGTTGATGGTGAAGGCGTCGTAGAGCTGGACGACGTCCACGTCGGAGTGCTTCAGTCCCGCCATCTCGAAGGCTCGCCGCCCCGATTCGGCGGCGGCGGTCGTCGTCAGATCGGGCATCTGGGAGATCGAGCGGTGCCAGGTCGCCTCGCCGCCGCCCAGGAGGTACGCGGGCGTCACGCCAAGGTCCCGTGCGCGCTCGGCACTGGTGAGGATGACGGCGCCGCCGCCGTCGGTGACCAGGCAGCAGTCCTTGCTGGTCAGCGGGTAGCTGATCATCTGTGAGGAGAGTACGTCGTCGACGGTGAGCGGCCCTCGTCCGTAGGTGAACGCCTTCGGGTTGAGCTGGGCCCAGTCGCGGGCGGCGACCGCCACTTCGGCGAGCTGCTCGCGTGTGGTCCCGTACTCGTGCATGTGCCGAGAGGCGGCGAGCGCGTACATCGAGACCGGGTAGCGGGGCCGGTACGCCTCCTCCCAGGGCAGCAGCTTGGTCGGGGAGACCAGGCGGCCCCCGTCGGAGCGCTGAGTCGAGCCGTACGCGATCAGGGCGGTCGTGCACAGCCCCGCTTCGATGGCCATGGCCGCGTGCAGCAGGTGCGAGACGAACGAGCTGCCGCCGATGTTGGTGGAGTCGGCGTAGCGGGGGCGGATGCCCAGGTACTCGGCGACGTCCAGGGTGGGGAACGGCAGATAGGAGGAGGCGCAGAAGAAGCCGTCGATGTCGGACTTGCGCAGCCCGGCGTCCCGGAGCGCGCGGACGGTGGCCTGTCCCATCAGGTCGAAGTGGGTGAGGCCGGGGGCGACCTTTCCGAGGTCGGATTCGGCGACGCCGACGACGGCGACCCTGCCGCGCAGACCGGTGTTCACGCGCGTACCTCCAGCGGGCGGAAGACGGCGAGCGGGGCGCCGTCCTCGGTGATCACGGCGAGGGCGACCCGTTCGCCGATCCGGACGTCCTGCGGGCTCACGCCCTCGACGCGGCTCATCATGCGGAAGCCCTCGTCGAGGTCGATGAGCGCCACGTTGTAGGGGTCGGCGTCCCGCTGGTGCAGGACGGTCGTCGCGTAGACGGTGCCGAGTCCCGCGCTCACCCGCCATTCGAGGGACTCCGAACCGCAGTGCGGGCAGAGGACTCGCGGGTAGAAGACGGCGCGTCCGCAGTCGGAGCAGTGCTGGAACCGGAGTTCTCCGGCGGCCAGCCCCTCCGTGTAGCCGTGGGCGGGGGCGGTCATCGGCGGCCTCCGGTGTCCGGGCGGCCTCCGGTGTCCGGGCGGGCGGCGGTGTCCAGGGGGAGCGGGTGCGCGGGCAGTGCCTCGGCGAGGGCGTACTCGTCCCCGGGGCGTTCGGCGACGGGCGGGGTCCCGGTGAGGGGCATGGTCACTTCGCCCCCTTCTCCCGGGCGTCCTTCAGCAGGGCCCGGCCGATGATCAGCTGCTGGATCTCGCTGGTGCCCTCGTAGATCCGGAACAGCCGGGCGTCGCGGAAGCAGCGCTCGACGACCGTGCCGCGCATGTAGCCCATGCCGCCGTGGATCTGTACGGCGAGGTCGGCGGCCTTGGAGACCATCTCGGAGCAGTACAGCTTGGTGGCCGAGGGGCGGATCCTGCGGTCCTCGCCGGAGTCGTACTGCCGCGCCGCGTCCAGGACCATGGCGCGCCCTGCGAGCACCCCGGTCTGGATCTCGGCGAGCATCGCCTGCACGAGCTGGAACTCCCCGATGGGCCGTCCGCCCTGCTTGCTGGCGGCGGCGTACGCGACGGACTCCTCCAGGATGCGCTCGGCCATGCCGACGCACAGTGCGGCGATATGGATCCGGCCGCGGATCAGGGACTTCATCGCGGCGCCGAAGCCCGCGCCTTCCCGGCCGCCGACCAGGGCGGACTCCGGGACCCGGACGTCGTCGAAGGCGACCTCGGCGGTCCAGGCGCCCGCCTGGCCCATCTTGTGGTCCTTGGGGCCGACCGTGACCCCGGGCAGGTCCGCCTCGACGAGGAAGACGGAGATGCCCTTGGTGCCATGGCTCTCCTGGCCGGTGCGGGCGAAGACCACGAACAGGTCGGCGAGCGGGGCGTTGGTGATGAACCGCTTCGAACCGCTGATCACATACGCGTCGCCGTCGCGCACCGCCCGGGTGGTGAGGCCGGAGGGGTCGGAACCGGCCTCGGCCTCGGTCAGCGCGAAGGAGGCGACGGCGCCCTCGGCGAGCCGGGGCAGCCAGTGCTTCTGCTGCTCCTCGGTGCCCGCGTTCACGAGCACCTTGCCGGCGATGCCGTTGTTGGTGCCGAACATGGACCGGAAGGCGGGAGTGGTGTAACCGAACTCGAAGGCCAGTCGCACGTCCTCGTACAGCGTCGCGCCGAGGCCGCCGTGCTCCTCGGGGAGGGCGTAGCCGAAGAGGCCCATTTCGACGGTCTTGCGCCGGATGTCGTCCGGTATGGCGTCGGTCTCCTCGATCTCCTCCTCGCGCGGCACGACGTCCTCGCGTACGAGGCGGCGGACCGCGTCCCGTACCGCCTTGAAGTCAGCGGCGTCCATGTCTGGTGTCCCTTCTGCGGGTGAAGCGGGTGCTGCGGCTGCCGGGGCGGACCGGTGCGGCCCGTCCCGGCGTCGTAACCGGGTCAGTCGTAGCCGGGTCAGTCGTAACCGGATCAGAGGAGTTCGAGGATCGTGGCGTTGGCCATGCCGCCGCCCTCGCACATCGACTGGAGGCCGAACCTGATGCCCTGGTCCTTCATGTGGTGGACGAGGGTGGTCATCAGGCGGGCGCCCGAGCCTCCGAGCGGGTGCCCGAGGGCCATGGCGCCGCCGTTGGGGTTGAGCAGTCCGTAGTCGGCGCCCGTCTGGCGCTGCCAGGCGAGGGAGACCGAGGCGAACGCCTCGTTGATCTCGAAGGCGCCGATGTCGCCGAGGCTGAGGCCGGAGCGCTCCAGTGCCTTGGCGGTGGCCGGGATCGGGCCCTTGAGCATGGTGATCGGGTCGACGCCTGTCACCACGCCGGTGTGGAAGCGGGCGAGCGGGGACCAGCCGTTGCGCTCGGCGATCTCGCTCGTGGTGATCAGCAGCGCCGCCGAGCCGTCGGAGATCTGCGAGGCGTTGCCGGCGGAGACGACCCCGCCCTCCTTGAACGGCGTCTTGAGGCCGCCGAGCGCCTCCAGGGTGCCGCCGCGCCGGACTCCTTCGTCGGTGTCGAAGACCCGCTTGACGCCTTCGGCGTCCGTGACGGTGACGGGGGTGATCTGGCCGGTGAACCGGCCCTCGTCGATGGCCCGTGCGGCGCGGGCGTGGGAGTCGAGGGCGTGCTGGTCGAGTTCCTCGCGGGTCAGCCCGAACTCCTCGGCGATCATCTCGGCGCCGACGCCCTGGTTGAACCGGTAGTGGTTGTAGCGTTCGCCGACGAGGGGGCCGTACGGTTCGCCGAAGCGGCCGTCGGCGCGGGTGGAGCCCATCGGGACCCGGGACATCGACTCGACACCGCCGGCGACGACGATGTCGTAGTGGCCCGCGACGACTCCGGCGGCGGCTTGGTGCACGGCTTGCTGCGACGAGCCGCACTGGCGGTCGACGGTCAGTCCGGGTACGTGCTCCGGCCAGCCGGCGGCGAGCACGGAGTACCGGCCGATGGAGCCCGCCTGCTCCCCGACCTGGGAGACGCAGCCCCAGATGACGTCGTCGACGGTGCCCGGGTCGAGCTGGGTGCGCTCCGCGAGGGCCTTGAGGACGTGGGCGGACAGGTCGGTGGGGTGGATGCCGGACAGGGCGCCGCCCGGCTTCCCCTTGCCGACCGGGGTGCGTACGGCATCGACGATGACTGCGTCACGCATCGTGAACTCCTGCTGTGAGAGGGGGTGTCCAGTGCTGTGGCCGGAGAGGTCAGCGGGTGCGGGTCTCTCCGGTCGCGGCGCTAGCGGGGGGCCATGCGGATCGAGCCGTCGAGGCGGATCGTCTCGCCGTTGAGCATGGGGTTGGCGATGATGGCCTCGGCGAGCTGCGCGTACTCGGCGGGAAGTCCGAGCCGGCTCGGGTGCGGTACCTGAGCGCCGAGGGAGTCGCGGGCCTCCTGCGGAAGGCGGCCGAGCAGCGGGGTCTCGAAGAGGCCGGGCGCGATGGTCATGACGCGGATCTGCGAGGACGCCAGGTCGCGGGCGATCGGCAGGGTCATGCCGACGATCCCGCCCTTGGAGGCGGAGTACGAGCACTGGCCGATCTGGCCGTCGTAGGCGGCCACGGAGGCGGTGTTCACGATGACGCCGCGGTCGCCGTCCAGCGGTTCGTTGCCGGTCATGGCCGCCGCGGCGAGGCGGATGACGTTGAAGGTGCCGACGAGGTTGACCTCGACGACCTTGCGGAAGCGGTCGAGGTCGTATGGGCCGTCCTTGCCGACGGTGCGGCCCGCGCCGCCGATGCCGGCGCAGTTGACGGTGACCCGCAGGGGGGCGAGCGCGGTGGCCGCCGCGACGGCGGTGGTGACATCGCTCTCGCTGGTGACGTCGCCGGGGACGAACACGGCGCCCATCTCCTTGGCGACGGCCTCGCCGTCGGAGGAGGGCAGGTCGAAGACGACGACCTTGGCGCTGGCGGCGGCGAGCCGTTCGGCGGTGGCACGGCCGAGGCCGGAGGCGCCTCCGGTGACGAGGGCGGAGGAGGTGCTGTCGATGCGCATGAGTGTCCTTCGCGGAGTTGGGGGGTCGGGGGGGCGCGCTTAGGTCGTTTCCGGTGGATCAGGCTGGGTCAGGGAGCGGGGTCTGGTGCCGTGGATCGCAAGGCGGAGGAGGGAGTCCATGCGGTGGGGGTACCTCCCGGGCCGCCAGGCCCAGGGTGGGGGCACCTCCCGGGCCGCCAGACCCAGGGGGAGCGGTGCCAGGGCACGCGAGCCCAGCGAGATCCATCAGAAGCGGCCTAGAGTCCGAGGTCCTTGGCGATGATCGTCTTCATCACCTCGCTGGTGCCGCCGTAGATGCGGGTGACGCGGGTGTCGGCGTACAGGCGGGCGATCGGGTACTCGGTGACGTAGCCGTACCCGCCGTGCAGTTGCAGGCACTTGTCGATGACGCGGCCCGCGGCCTCGGTGCAGAAGAGCTTCGCCTTGGCGGCGTCGGCGGACGTCAGCTCGCCGGTGGCGTGCAGTTCCAGGGCGCGGTCGGCGAACAGGCGGGCGGCCTCCGCCTCGGTGGCGCACTCGGCGAGCACGAACTTGGTGTTCTGGAAGGCCGCGACCGGCTTGCCGAAGACCGTACGGTCGGTGACGTACTGCGTGGCGAACCGCAGCGCGGCCTCGGCCGCCGCCGCACCGCCCAGGGCGATGGCGAGGCGCTCCTGGGCCAGGTTGTGGGACAGGTACGAGAAGCCCTTGCCCTCCTCGCCGAGGAGGTTCTCGACGGGTACCCGCACGTCCACGAAGGACAGTTCGGCGGTGTCGGACGCCTTCATGCCGATCTTCTGCAGCTTGCGGCCGACCGAGAAGCCCTCGGACGCGGTCTCGACGCACAGGATGGACAGCCCCGCGCGGCGGTCCTCGGGGTCGAAGGGCGTGGTCCGCGCGACGACCAGGATGAGGTCGGCGAGGGCGCCGCCGGTGATGAAGGTCTTCGCGCCGTTGAGGATGTAGTGCTTGCCGTCCCCGGAGAGCTCGGCGCGGGTCTGGATGCTGGCGAGGTCGGAGCCTGTGCCGGGTTCGGTCATCGCGATGGCCGTCATCAGGTCGCCGGTCACGAAGCCGGGCAGCCAGCGCTTCTTCTGCTCCTCGGTGGCGTAGGCCATGAGGTAGGGCAGGATCAGGTTGGCATGGACGGAGAAGCTGCCGAAGCCGACGCCCGCCCGGGCGGTCTCCTCCATGACGACGGCCTGGTACTTGAACCCCTCGCCGGCGCCCCCGTACTCCTCCGGTACCTCGATGCCGAGAACGCCCAGCTCGCCGAGCCTGCGGTAGAAGTCGCGCGGAGGGTGCCCCGCCTCCTCCCACTCGTGGTGGACGGGGACGACCTCCTTCTCGATGAAGTCCCGCAGCGTCTGACGGAACGCTTCGTGATCCTCGTTGAACACCGTACGGCGCACGGCAACCTCTTCTCACGCTGGCTGTCTGCTCGTCTCCGCGAAGCCGGTGTGGCCGACATCGCAGACGGACTAATCGAACGCTCGTTAAGCTATGCCTTCAGTGCGGGCCCTGTCCAGGTGACCTGCTTCACGCGGACCATCGGCGCACCCTCTGGGACGCCCGCCGACGTCCGCCCCCGAGAGGATCCAGCCCCATGACCGGACGCACCGGCCTCGCCGGACGCACCCTCCTCATGTCCGGCGGCAGCCGTGGCATCGGCCTGGCCATCGCCCTGCGGGCCGCCCGCGACGGGGCGAACGTCGCACTGCTCGCCAAGACCGACACGCCCGACGCCCGCCTGCCCGGCACGGTGCACACCGCCGCGGCCCAGATCGAGGAAGCGGGCGGCAAGGCGCTGCCGATCGTCGGCGACGTACGCGAGGAGGAAGACGTCCAGCGGGCCGTGCAGGCCGCTGTAGAGCGGTTCGGCGGGATCGACGTGGTCGTCAACAACGCCTCGGCGATCACCTTGCAGAATCCGGGTGAACTGCCCCTCAAGCGCTACGACCTGATGATGGACGTCAACGTGCGCGGCACCTTCCTGATGACCTCGCTGGCGCTGCCGTATCTGCGCGCCTCCGGCCATGCGCAGGTACTGACGCTCTCGCCGCCTCTCAACCCCGACGCCCGCTGGCTGCGCGAGCACGCCCCGTACACCGTGAGCAAGTACGGGATGACCATGCTGACCCTGGGCGTCGCCGAACAGCACCGGGCGGACGGACGGCTCTCCGCCAACTGCCTCTGGCCCCGGACCACGATCGTCACGGCCGCCACCACGAACCTGCGGGGCGCGGCCGAGGCCGCGCGGGTCAGCCGCACCCCGCGGATCATGGCCGACGCGGCCCATGCGGTCCTCAGCCGCCCTGCGGGACACACCACGGGTCAGTGCCTGATCGACGAGGACGTGCTGCGCGGCGAGGGGGTCACCGACTTCGACGGCTACCGCGCCGACCCGGCCGGCACCGAGCCGCTGCGCGAGGACATCTTCCTCTGAGCGGCCCGCCGACGGCGAGAGGCCCGAGGGCCGCCCGGGATCTCCAGGGATCTCCGGGCGGCCCTCGGGCCTCCAGCGCTCTCATGGCCCCGTCCCTCGGCGTGTCAGGACGCGCGGGCCTCGGTGTGTCAGAACGCGCGCCGCCCTGAGTCGGACCGGACCGGACCGCCGGCCGTGTCTGCCCGTCCGACGATCGTGGGGAAGGCCCACAGGGCGGCGGCGCGGTGACACGCGCCGCTCCCGACCCCGGCCGCGACCGGCCCCTTCAGGCAGGCGTCGACCCCGCCGACCGCCGCCTCCCCCGGCCCCGGCGATGCACCGCTCGCTCTCCGGGAGCCCGGAGCGCGGCGCTCAGCGTTCCCCGCGCCGGGGTTCCCCGCGCCGGGCCGGAGGGTCCACCCCGAACACCGGCAGCCCGTCGGGGGCTATCTCCCGGACGCTCACCGCCGCCCCGTACGGCACCGCCCCCGGCGGCGCGCCCACGACGGTGGCGCGCATCCGGACGCCCTCGCCGAGGTCCACGACGCTGACCATGCGGTGCCGGTGGCCGTCGCGCCGTACTTCCACCGTGCAGACCGTGCCCCGGCCCTCGCTGCGCACCCAGCGCAGTTCGGTGGAGCCGCACGCCGGACAGAGCAGGGAGGCGCGCAGCACGACGGTCGAGCACCAGGCGCAGCGCTGGAAACGGAGTTCGGCGACCCGCGTCGGGTGGCCGGTGGACTCCTCTCGCCGGACGGTTCGCACGTACATGGGGAAGCGGCTTTCTCAGTCGCCGGCCGGGGCCGGGAGGTGGTTGCGGCGCAGTTCGGTCTTCAGGATCTTTCCGGCCGCCGAGACGGGCAGGGCCCCCATGAACCGGATCTCGCGCACCCGCTGGTAGGGCGCGACGTGTTCGCCGACGTACTCCATCAGCTCGGCGGCGAGTGCGGGCCCGGGTTCGCGGCCTTCGCGCACGACGACGTACGCGACGGGAATCTCGCCGGCCTCGGCGTGCGCTACGCCGATCACCGATGCCTGCGCCACAGCCGGGTGCCGGTGGAGGAGGTCCTCCAACGGCGTCGGGTACACGTTGTACCCCTTGTAGATCAGCATGTCCTTCGCCCGGCCGACGAGGAAGAGCCAGCCGTCCTCGTCGAGACGGCCGAGGTCGCCCGTGCGCAGCCAGCCGCCTTGGTACTGCTCGGCGGTCAGCTCGGGGTGGCCCTGGTAGCCGTCGGTGATCTGCGGGCCGCGCGCCCACACCTCGCCCGTCTCGCCCACGGGCACGGCGGGACCGCCGTCCAGACGGCGGATCTCGATCTCGGTGTCGAACACGGGCGCGCCGACGCTGCCGAGGGGGATCACGCCGCCGCGTTCCATGGGATGGGTGGTGAGCGCCATGGTCGCCTCGGTCAGTCCGTAGCCCTCGATGACGCAGGCGTTGGGGAACAGGGCGTGCAGTCGGCGCAGGGTGTGGGAGTCGATGGGGGCCGCGCCGGAGTTGACGACGCGTACGGAGCTCAGGTCCGCCTCCTCGATGCCGGGCAGGGCGAGCAGCGCGTGGAAGAGGGACGGCGAACCGGGTACGGAGGTGACGCGGTGCCGCTCGACGGCGCGAACGTACCGTTCGGCGTCGAACCGTCCGAAGACGATCACGGTCGTCCCCAGCAGGGTGCTCAGGTTCTGGCTGACCAGGCCCATGGCGTGGAACATGGGTGCGAGGGCGACGGTGACGGAGCCGTCGACGGGGAAGGTGTGCGGGGTCTGCGCCGCCGCCACCGGCTCCAGGTAGACACCGCCCTCGGCGTCGACGCGCGGGAGCGCGCCGCCGCGCCAGCACGCCATCTGGAGGGAGTTCGCCACCACGTTGCGGTGCAGTACGCGGACGGCCTTCGACCGGCCGGTGGTGCCTCCGGTGAACGAGAGGTGCGCGACGTCGTCGCCCGTGACGGCCGTGGCGGCGGCCCGTGGGCCGGCGAGCAGGTCCTCCAGTCGTACGCCGCCGCGTCCCGCCTGCTCGGGGGCGGGCGCCATCGCCGTGGCGGGCACCTCGACCACCAGCCGCAGACCGGGCACGCCCGCACTCTCCAGCGCGGCGCGGGTCGTGGGGTGGGTGAACGCGGCGACGGCCGCCGCCTCGGTGAGCTGCTCGCGCAGCGCCGCCGGGGGCAGAGCGGGGTTGACGGGCGTGACGGCGGCGCCCGCGAGGAGCACGCCGTAGTACGTGACGGTGAACCAGGCCGAGTTGGGCTGGTGCAGCGCCACGGCGTCGCCCTTGCGCACACCGCGTTCGCGCAGTCCCCGTGCGACGCGCAGGGCGTGGTCGTACAGTTCGGCGAAGGTGAGGGTGAGGTCGCCGTCACGCAGCGCCGTCCGGTCGGCGTGCCGGCGCGCGGCCCCGGCGAGGAGGTCGCCCACGGTGCGGTCGGGGTAGTCGAGCCGGTCCGGCATGCCCGCCGGAAGATAGTGCTTCACCCGATGATCCCCTTTTCGCGCATAGCGGTGATGTGCTGGTCGTCGAAGCCCGCCGCGTTCAGTATCTCGTCGGTGTGCGCGCCGACGCGCGGAGCCGGCGCGGGGGCTCCCGCGGCGGTCACGCTGAACCGGGGGGCGGCCGCGGGCTCATGGCCGCCGTGCGGACCGGGCCGGTGGGTGCCGCGGGCGATGTTGTGCGGGTGCTCGGCGGCTTCGGTGAGCGAGAGGACCGGGGTGACGCACGCGCCCCGACCCGCGAACTCGGCCGCCCATGCGTCGCGGGGGCGGCTTGCGAAGATCTCCGTGAGGCGCTCTCGCATCGCCGGCCAGGCCGCGCGGTCGCGCTGCCTGGCGAAGTCGGGGTCGTCGCTCAGGCCGAGGACGTCCAGCAGTGAGGCGTAGAACTGCGGTTCCAGTGCGCCGAGGGCGACATGACCGCCGTCGGAGCAGCGGTAGACGCCGTAGAAGGGGGCGCCGCCGTCCAGCAGGTTCACTCCGGGCCGGTCCTGCCACTGGCCCTGCGCGAGGAACCCGTACGTCATGGCGAGCAGCAGCGCGGTGCCGTCGGTCATCGCGGCGTCGACGACCTGCCCCTGTCCGGTGGCGCGGGCGTGCAGCAGGGCGCTGACGAGGCCGAGGGCGAGCAGCATCCCGCCGCCGCCGAAGTCGCCGACCAGGTTCAGGGGCACCACGGGGTCGCCGCCGGAGGGACCGATGGCGTGCAGCGCTCCCGCCAGGGCGATGTAGTTGATGTCGTGACCGGGCTCCTGGGCGAGCGGCCCGTCCTGGCCCCAGCCGGTCATCCGTCCGTACACCAGGGCGGGGCGGGCGGCGAGGCAGACGTCGGGGCCGAGGCCGAGGCGTTCGACGGCACCGGGCCTGAACCCCTCGATGACGGCGTCCGCGCCGCCGATCAGCCTCCGTACGACCTCGACCCCCTCGGGGTGCTTGAGGTCGACCGTGACGGAACGCCTGCCGCGGTGCAGCACGGGGAACCTGGCGGGGCCGCCGGCCTCCGCGGGGCGGTCGACGCGGATGACCTCGGCGCCCAGATCGGCGAGCAGCATGCCGCAGAACGGGCCGGGCCCGAGCCCGCCCAGTTCGACGACGCGAACCCCGGCGAGCGGTCCGGCGCTCACCGCCCGGTCCAGCGCGGGGCGCGCTTCTCGGCGAAGGCGCGGGGGCCTTCGGCGGCGTCCTCGGAGGCGAAGACGGGTGCGGTGATCTCCCGCATGCGCGCCCACTCCTCGTCGGCGCTCCAGGCGGCGGATTCGGTGAGGATCCGCTTGGTGGCGCGTACGGCGAGGGGACCGTTGGCGGCGATGGTGCGGGCCAGTTCCAGTGCGCCGTCCAGTGCCCCGCCCGCCGCGGTCAGCCGGTTGACGAGTCCGAAGGCGTGGGCGCGCTGGGCGTCGAGGAAATCGCCGGTGAGAGCGATCTCCATGGCGATCTGCGGGGGGATGCGGCGGGGCAGCCGCAGCAGTCCGCCGGCGGCCGCGACGAGCCCCCGCTTCACCTCGGGGATGCCGAACCGCGCGTCGTCGGCGGCGACGACCATGTCGCAGGCCAGGACGATCTCACAGCCGCCGGCCAGGGCGTACCCCTCGACGGCCGCGATCAACGGCTTCCGCGGCGGCGCCTCCGTGATCCCGGCGAGCCCGCGCCCCTCGATCACGGGCCGCTCCCCCGCCAGGAACGCCTTGAGGTCCATACCGGAGCAGAACGTCCCGCCGGCCCCGGTGATGACGCCGGCGACCTGCTCCTCTCTGCGGTCGAGTTCGTCGAGCGCCGCGGCGACGCCCTCGGCGACCGCCCGGTTGACCGCGTTGCGGGCCTCGGGTCGGTTGATGGTGATGACGGTGATTCCGTCATCACGGAACTCGGTGAGTACTGCGTCGGCCATGGGGGCTCCCGGCTCTGGATCACGGACTGCGACGTGCACGAGGTCGGCCTCGGTTTCCGGGTGACGCGGACACCCGGAAGCCTGGTCGAACATTCGTTAAGTTACGAGGCTCGTGCCGGTGTGTCCACCCCCTGTGATCCACCCCGCACCCTTTCACCTGCCGGAAGGGTGGCCATACGGGCCCGCGGGCAGCTCCCGCCGCCGGAAGACGAACGCCCCCCGACACGCTGGATCAGCGATAACAGATTTCTGTTGTCATTGAATACAGCCCCTGTTATCGTCGATCGCATGGATACGAGGTCATCGATAATCGAGGCGGCTGCGGAACTGCTCGCCCGCTCCCCCAGCGGTGACGTGTCGACCCGCGCGATCAGCGAGGCCGCCGGTGTCCAGCAGCCCGTGCTGTACCGACTCTTCGGCGACAAGAACGGGCTGCTCAATGCCACGGTCGACTACGTCTGGGATCAGTACCTGAGCACCAAGAGGGCCGCCGGGGAGTCCGAGGACCCGTTGCGGGATCTGCGGGCGGGATGGGACAGCCACACCGCGTTCGCGCTGGCGCATCCCAACGCCTACAAGCTGATGTTCTCCTCGGCGCCGGGTTCGGCTCCCGAGGCGGCGGAGGAGGCGATGCGCATCCTCCGCCAGGTCCTCGACCGGCTCGCCAGGCAGGGGCGTCTGCGCGTCGCACCGGACGCGGCGGCGCGCATGGTCATGTCGGCGAACACCGGCGTCGCCCTCGCCCTGATCACGCGTCCCACGCTGTACCCCGACATGGACGTCTCCGTCATGGTCCGCGACGCGATCCACCGGGCCATCCTCCTCGACCCGGCGGCGGACACCGCGGTGCGTGACGCACGGCGGGCAGCCGCCACCACGCTGCTGTCGTCCATGGACGAGTTCACTCCCGAGCCCTTCACACCCGCCGAGTCCGCGCTGCTCCAACAGTGGCTGGCCCAGATCCCGGGATCCGGTGCGCAGAGCTGACCCGGCCGACCCACGCCGTCGAAGTCCGCACAACCCTCCCTCCTGAGTCCATACCGTCCGCACCGCCGCGGCCCACAGGGGTCGCGACGCCGGACGAACACGCCCGCAGCCGGGCGCACGCACCCTCCCACGCCCCGTTCGACAACACCGAAGGACACATCATGAGCAACGACACGACCCGAGTCGCCCTCGTCACCGGCGGCTCCGGCGGGATCGGCCGTGCGGTCTCGGAGCGCCTGGCCGCGGACGGCATGGCCGTCGGCGTGCACTACGGGGGCAACAAGGCCAGGGCCGACGAAACGGTCGCCGCCATCACCTCGGCCGGAGGCAGAGCCGTGGCGGTGGGCGGCGACATCGCCGACGAGCACGCCATGTCCGCCGCCTTCGACGCGGTGGAGCGGGAGTTCGGCGGCGTCGACGTCGTCGTCAACACCGCCGGCATCATGATCCTTACACCTGTCGCGACGCTGGACCTCGACGACCTCGACCGTATGCACCGCACCAACATCCGCGGCACCTTCGTGGTCTCCCAGCAGGCGGCCCGGCGCGTACGCGGCGGTGGCGCGATCATCAACTTCTCCACCTCCGTCACCCGGCTCCGGCCCCCGACCTACGCCGCGTACGCGGCGAGCAAGGGAGCGGTCGAGGCCATGACGCTCGTACTGGCCCGCGAGCTGCGGGGCAAGGACATCACCGTCAACGCCGTGGCCCCGGGACCGACCGCCACGCCGCTCTTCCTCGACGGCAAGGACGAAGCCACGATCGACAACCTGGCCAAGGCGGCGCCGCTCGAACGCCTGGGCGCACCGCAGGACATCGCCGAGGCCGTGGCGTTCCTCGCCGGACCGGCCCGGTGGGTCAACGGTCAGATCCTGTACGCCAACGGCGGCATCGCCTGACCGCCGCGCGCGCAAGCGCCGTCGTCGCCACGGCGGCGGCCCGAGCCCGTTCCTCCAGAAACCAGGAGACAGTGACCATGAGCAGAATCGTCCTCATCACCGGCGCCTCCAGCGGTTTCGGCGCTCTCACCGCTCGCGCCCTCGCGGACGCCGGGCATGTCGTGTACGCCGGGATGCGCCAGACCACCACCCGCAACGCACCCCAGGCCGAAGCCGCCGCCGCGTACAGCGATGAGCGCGGCGTCGACCTGCGCTCCGTCGAACTCGACGTCACCTCTCAGGAATCCGTCGACACCGCGGTCGGCCTGATCCTCAAGGAGCACGGCCGTATCGACGTCCTCATCCACAATGCCGGTCATCTGGTCGCCGGGCCCACCGAGGCGTTCACTCCTGAGCAGCTCGCCGCCCAGTACGACGTGAACACGCTGTCGACGCAGCGTGTCAACCGCGCCGCTCTGCCCAGCATGCGTCACGCGGGCCGGGGTCTGGTGATCTGGGTCTCCAGCACCAGTGTCTACGGCGGCACCCCGCCCTACCTGGCGCCGTACTTCGCCGCCAAGGCCGCGATGGACTCCCTCGCCGTCAGCTACGCGGCCGAACTGGCCCGTTGGGGAGTGGAGACCTCCATCGTGGTGCCCGGGGCGTTCACGAGCGGCACCAACCACTTCGCCAACGCGGGGCATCCGCTGGACCACGAGGTCGCGGCGGAGTACGAGGCCAAGTACGCCGGTCTGGTCGGTCAGGTGGGCGAGAAGCTCGCGGCGCTCTCCCCCGAAGGCGCCGAGGCGTCCCTCGTCGCCGACGAGATCGCCCGTATCGTCGCGCTTCCCGACGGACAGCGCCCCCACCGGGTCACCATCGACCCGATCGACGACGGATCCGAAGAGGTCTCGGACGTCGCCGACCGGGTCCGAAGCGAGTTCCTCACCCGCGTGGGCCTCGCCGACCTTCTCACGCTGAACCCGGTGAACCAGGTGAACCAGGTGAACCAGGTGAACGGCTGACGCGGCCTGAACCCCACGTGGGGCGACCGGGAATCTCCCGGTCGCCCCACGTCTTTCCTCGCCCGCTCCTCAGCGCGCCGCGCACGCGGCCCGCCCTCACGGGTGGCTGGAGACCATCCTGTCCGCCAGATCTTCGGGCCTGATGAAGGAGGGCGGGGGCGGCGGACCCCACTGGAAGAGCCCGCGGGCTCCTTCGAGCTCCTCAGGAGTCCACAACGCGTCTTCGGGGATGCAGTCCATGTCGCTGTGGTACTCGGCGAAGTTGCCGGCCGGGTCCTTCAGGTACCAGAAGAAGTTACTGCCGGCGTAGTGGCGGCCGAGCCCCCACACATGGCGGCCGGGGTCCGTCTCCAGCATGCTCATCGCACCGCGGCCGACCTCGTCGACGTCGTCGACCTGCCAGCTGGTGTGGTGCAGAAAGGGCACGGGGGCTCGCTGGACCAGCAGGTTGTGATGGTCGGTGGAGCACCGCAGGAACACTCCGACGTCCTTGACGATGTCGCTGACCTTGAACTCCAGCCCTTCGGTGAAGAACCGGCGCGTGGTGTCGAAGTCCGTGGTGCCCAGGACGAAGTGGCCCAGCCGGCGCGGCCGGACCGGGTCGGGACGCAGCAGGGCGGGAGAGCGCTGAGCTGTGCGGGGCGTGCGGCCGGGTCCGTTGTACACGGGAGCCGGTACGGGCGGCTGCACCAGGCGGGAGCGGACGACCACACGGACGACGACGCCGGTGGCCGGCTCCACCGCCACGCACTCGGTCTCCGCCCCGGTGCCGGTCGTGGTGACCGGCGCCGGGAGGTCCAGACGCCGCAGGGCGCTCGTGACGCGTGCCAGGTCGTCGGGATCGTCGGCGGCGAACGTGGCCTCCATCAGCCGGCGCCGGGGGCTGTGCACCAGGCGGAGCTGGTCGCCGCCGTCGGTGGTCCCGAAGACGAGGGCGCCGTGTTCGGCACCGGGGGTGGTCGTGGTGCGGCTTCGGTGGAGGCCGAAGTCCTCGTAGAAGACGGCCGCGGCGGCGACGTCGGGCACTCCGAGGGTCAGCTGCTCAATCCTGTGGAGTGGCACGGGTTCCTCCTCTGCGGGTGGTCGTGCGGGACGGGGCGGTGCCGGTCGGTGCTCATGCTCGGCCGCTTCCCAGGACCGCGGTGCCGGGCTCGCGGTCCCGGTCGGCGGGGGCGGGCCGCACGGCGGCGGTCTGGCCGAGGAGGTCGTCGGCGAGCGCTGCCAGACCGGCCAGGTCCCCGCCGCCGAAGACATAGAAGTCCGGCCTGTTGACGACGACCTCGATGCCCCGGGTGCGGAAGTACTCGGCGTAGGTTCCGTCGACGTCGACGATGTCGGTGGTGCTCGGTGTGCCGGAGCCGCTGTCCGGGCCGGAGGCGGCGGGGCGCACCGTGAAGAAATGACAGCCGAGGCTTTCCAGAGCGGCGGTGCGCCGGGGTCCGAGTGCGGTGCGCGGGTCGCCGGCGATGCTGACGACGGTGAAGCCGGTGGTGGGCAGCAGGCGGTCGAACAGGTCGGTCCGGTCGCCGATCCGGACGCGCCCTTGGAGCCCGAGTTCCCCGGCGGGTCCCGCCGGGCCGCCGTCGGGTCCGCGGTGCAGGACTCCATGGACGAGTTGCGGAAAGTCCGGCATGGGCGGGCGGAAGCCGGCGCGGAACATCTCGTCGCGTTTGCGGGCCTCTTCCGGGTCGATGATGCAGGGGATCTTGCCGCTCTCCAGGGAGATGACCGTCCAGTCCCTGACATGGGGGTCGCGCTCGACCTGGTAGGTGTCGAGCAGCGTCTCACCGGCCGCGCCGGAGAGCACCAGATCGAGTTTCCAGGCGAGGTTGCGGGCGTCCCGCATGCCCGAGCACATGCCCTGGCCCATGAAGGGCGGCATGGTGTGGGCGGCGTCACCGGCCAGGAAGACACGGCCGGAGCGCCAGCGGTGGGCGATGCGTGCTTCGAAGGTGTAGACGAGCTGCCGGACCGGTTCGACGTCGTCCTCGGTGACGTCGAACGGCGCGAGAAGTTCCCATGCCTTGTCGGGTCCGAGGAAGTCCTCGGGGTTCTCGTCCGGCCGCAGATGCCACTCCCACCGTCGGTGGTCCTTGCCCAGCGGGAGTACGGTCGTCGGCCGGCGCGGGTCGCAGACCTGGCCGGAGTCGAAGGCCAGCGAGAACGGGCGTTTGATCCGGGCGTCGACGACCAGCCACTTCTCGTTGAAACCCAGATCGTCCCGGTCGATGCCCAGCAGTCGGCGGGTCCGGCTGCCGGCTCCGTCGCAGGCGACGACGTACCGGCCGCGGAACCGGCGCTGCTCACCGGTGAGGACGGGCCGTGGCTCACCCGGAGCCGTGCGGGTGCGTTCCACGGTCAGTTCGACGTGGTCGTCGTGCTGGACGAGGTCCACGACCTCCCAGCTCGGCATGTGCGCGACGGTCTGGGACCGGAGCACCCGGTCGAGCAGGCTGCGTTCCAGGATGGCGGAGTTCTGCATGTAGTCGGAGTGCCAGCCGGAGATGCCCTCCTCGCCCCAGGGGAACTCCAGCAGGGTCTCGCCCTCGGCGTTGATCCAGGTGTAGCTCGTCGTCGCGTAGGCGTCCTCCAGGGTGGGGCCTTCGGCGCCCAGTTGCTGGAGCATCCGCATGATCTCGTGATCGATGTGGCCGACCCGGGGCAGGCCGTACAGGTGCGGCTGCCGGTCGAAGACGACGGCGTCGCGGCCGAGCATCGCCCAGGTCGCGCCCAGCGTCAGGCCCACGGAGCCGCCGCCGACGATCAGAAGGTCGTGAATCCTGTCGCCGTCCGCTGTGGCGGAGGCATCGTTGCGGGATCGCGGTTTGGTGGGCATCAGGCTCCTCCGGTGAAGGTCTGCCGGAGGTCGCCCAGGCCGGCGACACGGCTGTGCAGGGTCTGCCCCGGCCGCAGGTAGAGCGGCGGGGTCCGGCCCGCGCCGACTCCGGCGGGCGTACCGGTGAAGATCAGGTCGCCGGGGTGGAGGGTCACGATGGACGAGAGGTAGGCGATCAGCTCCCGCACCGGGAAGATCATCTGGCTGGTGCGTCCCTTCTGGAGCACCACGCCGTCGACCTCGCAGCTCAGCGCCAGATCGTCGGGGTCGTCGAGTTCGTCCGCCGTGACCAGGAACGGGCCGGTCGGCGAGAATCCGGGGAAGGACTTGGCAAGACTGAACTGCGGAGCGGGGCCGGCGTGCTGGGAGGTGCGTTCGGAGAGGTCCTGGCCGACGGTGAGTCCGGCGACGTAGGACCAGCTCTCGTCCGCGGAGACATTCCGGGCCTCGCGCCCGATGACGGCGACCAGTTCCACCTCCCAGTCGACGGTGTCCGTGGGCAGCTCCACGGTGCTCACCGGCCCGGTGAGCGAGGACTGGTACTTGGTGAAGATCAGTGGCGTGGCCGGGCGCACGAAGCCGGATTCACGGGCGTGCTCGTCGTAGTTCAGTCCGACGGCGAACACCTGCCGGGGGGCCGGAACGGGCGGTCCCAGGTCTTCCGGCCGGAACGGGAGCACCTCGGCGCCCTCGAGCTCGGCCGTCGCGATCCAGCGGGACAGTTCGTCCCAGCGCTCGAGGGCCTGCTGCGGGTCGGGTCCGAAGCGCCCTTCGCTGAGCCGCTCGATGTCGACCAGGCCGTCGCCGTGGACGAGGGACAGCCGTCCGCCTAGATTCGCCAACCGCATGGGAAGCCTTTCGGAGAAGGAACGCGGGAAGTGCCGGTGGGCCGCACGACAGGGGCGTCACACCGGCGTGACGCGAGTCTCCGGCCTGACCACCGCCCCGCACATCCGACGGCTGACGCTCAGCGCACGCGCGGACCCGGCCTCATCGGCCGACCTGCCGGGCAACCGCGGACAGGACATTTGCCCTATGCGAAAGGGGGGCACATGGGGCACGCTTCGATCGTGTCCCTCGAGAACATGGGTCTTGCGGTACTCGTCGAACTGGTGGAGAGCGCCGTCGACGGAATCGCCGTGCTCGGCCCGGACGGAGAGCACTTTCAGCACGTCAACGAGGCGGGCTGCCACATTCTGGGCCGTGGGCTCCAGGAGCTGTGCGCCCTGCCCGCCGCCGACTTCCCACTCCCCGTCGTCGATGCCGAACCCGGTGTCATGGCTGTCGTGGCCCTCGGGGACCGGGAGATCGAGTACATGCCGGCGCTGGTACGGGCGGCGGCCAGCGTCGTTCGTATCGTCCGGTTCCGCGATGTGACCGACGCCCGGCGCCAGGAGCGGCGGCTCAAGGCGTTCAGCCGGACTTCCGCGAGCATCGCCTTCGCCGAGTCGCTCACCACCGGCCTCGACTCCCTGGCGCGGGACGTGCGGCATGCGTCCGGTATGGAGGCGTGCACGTTTCTGATCATGGATGACCAGGGCGAGCTGCGGCAGGTGGGCACGTGCGGTGACTACCCGGGCACCCCGGACTATGTGGACCGTCTCAAGGCATGCCGGGAACTGGGGGCGCCCCTGCTCTCCGCGGAGGTCTTCCGGACCGGCAAGCCCGTCGTGATCGAAGGATGGCGGGACTTCACCCTGGCCGATAAACGTTTCGCACCGCTGCACGCGATCAGCCAGCGGCAGAGCTGGCACACCATCGCCGTACTGCCGCTCATCGTGCGCGACACGATCGTGGGAGTCTTCAACGGCTTCTACCTCAAGGGAACGCACCCCTCCGAATCCGACCTGGCGTTTCTGTCGGCCATCGCCGACCAGGCCGCCGTGGCCGTCGACAACGCGCGGTTGCTGGTCCAGGTCGAGGCGAAGGCCGCCCTGGACGAACGGCACCGTCTGGCCCGTGATCTGCACGACTCGGTCAGCCAGGCGCTGTTCTCCATGACGCTGCGCAGCCGTGCGGTGCAGATGCTGGCCGAACAGGCCGCTCCCCCGATGCCGGAGGTGACGGCGGGCCTCGGCGAACTGCGCGACCTCGTGCAGGGCGCACTGGCGGAGATGCGGGCGCTGATCTTCCAGCTCCGTCCCGAAGCCCTCCATGAAGAGGGACTGGTCTCCGCCGTGCGGCGGAGCGCCGCCGCCATCGAGGCCCGGCACTATCTGCCCGTCGTCGTGGACAGCCCGCAGCTTCCCCTGCCGCTGCTCCCCGAGCAGGAGACCGACCTGTACCGGATGGTCAGCGAGGCGATGATCAACGCGGTGAAACACGCCGAGGCGGGGCAGCTGGACGTCCGTATCCGGTGCGAGGGCACGGATGGGCGGGATCTGCTGATCGAGGTTCACGACGACGGCCGGGGCTTCGACCCGGACATACCGTACCCGGGCCATCTGGGACTGGTCTCCATGTCCGAGCGGATCACCCGCCTGGGCGGCACGTTCACGGTGGACTCCGCCCCCGGCGGGCCGACCACCGTACGGGCCGAGATTCCAGGTGTACTGCGTTCCCCCGACGACGGGGAGAGAGAAGGGACGGCGCGATGAGCGGGCAAGCGGGACCTGAACCGATCAAGGTGCTGGTCGTGGACGACCACGTCGTCGTGCGGCAGGGCATGAAGGCGTTTCTGTCCCTGCAGGCCGATATGGAGGTGGTCGGAGAGGCAGGCGACGCTCAGGCCGCACTCGACTTCCTCGCCACGGCGGCGCTCCGGGACGTCATGCCGAACGTGGTGCTGATGGATCTGGTGATGCCCCGGCTCGACGGGGTGTCCGGCATCCAGGCGATCAAGAAACGCCACCCCGGCGTCGAGGTGGTCGCGATGACGAGCTTCAGCGAGACCGAACGGGTCCGCGCCGCGCTGGCCGCCGGGGCGTCCGGCTATCTGCTCAAGGACGCCGAGGCCGACGAGGTGGCGACCGCGATCCGGGCCGCGACAGTCGGCGAGACCCACCTGGACACGGCCGTGGCACGCAAGATCACACGCGCGCTGACCGGGGTGTCCGAAGGGCTGTCGTCCCTGAGTCAGCGCGAGCGCGAGGTGCTGGTCCTGGTCGCCGACGGCTACAGCAACCGGGACATCGCCGATGCCCTGACGATCAGCGAGCGTACGGCACGCACCCATGTCAGCAGCATCCTGCTGAAGATCGGGGTGACGTCCAGGACGCAGGCGGCGCTCTGGGCCATCCGCCAGGGAATGACGTCGGCGCAGTGAAACGGCCTGGCGTCGGCGCGATGCGCCGACGCCAGGCCGTGCCGCCTCCGGGCTCTCAGCGGGCGATCATCCCGGCCGAGAGGTCCACGTCGGCGCCCGTCATTCCGGGCATCCCCAGCATGGCCACCACCGCGGCGGCCACTTCGTCCTCCTCGACCATCCGGCCCAGGGCGGAACGCGACACGAAAGCCTCCTCCGCGGCGGCGGCGTCACTGCCCGTGCGCTCCGCTTCCAGACGGAAGTTGCGTTCCATGCGCGGTCCCTTCACCGGCCCCGGTGAGAGGCTGTTCACGGACACGCCGTACGGGCCGGCCTCGAAGGCCAGGGTCGCGGTGAGTCCGAGTACGGCGGTCTTCGAGGCGGCGTAGGGCGTGCGGCGGGCCAGCGGTCGCTTACCGGTCACCGAGGCGATGTTGATCACGTCTCCGCGCCCGGCCGCCATCATGGCCGGCAGAAACGCCCGGCAGACGAGGAAGACCCCGCGTACGTTGACGGCGAAGACGTCGTCCCAGTCCTTGGGGTCGATGTCGATCAGCGAGGCCACCGGCCCCGCGACCCCGGCGTTGTTGACCAGCGTGCAGATCGCTTCATCGGCCAGTTCCGCGCGCAGCCGTTCCACGGAGGCCGGATCGGAGGTGTCGCAGACCGCCGTGCGTGCGGCGCCTCCCTTCTCGCCGATCTCCCGTGCCACCCTCTCCAGCTTCTCCGGGGTGCGGCCCGTGAGGATCACCCGTGCCCCGGCACCGGCCAGGGCGAGCGAGATGGCCCGCCCCAGGCCGTTGCCGGCTCCCGTCACCAGGGCCGTCCGCCCTGTGAGCAGGCTCATGCCGACTCGGCCCGGTAGACGTCCGGGGCCCACGGCAGGGCGGCACCCGCGTACTTCGCCGCCCGGACGTCACCGGAGCGGGCGTGGCCCTCGAAGAACTCGACCCGTGCGGCGCGTCCGCACAGCTCCCCCAGCTCCGCGCTGGAGGCGGTGTTCACCACCTCCTGATAGGTGACCGTCTTGAGGTACTTGCCCACCCACAGACCGCCGGTGTAGCGGGCCGCGCCCCGCGTGGGCAGGGTGTGGTTGGTGCCGATGACCTTGTCGCCGTAGGAGACACAGGTGCCCTCGCCCAGGAACAGCGCCCCGTACTGGCGCATCCGCTCCAGCGCCTCCCGGGGCCGCCGGGTGAGGATCTGCACGTGCTCGCTGGCGAAACCGTCGGCGACGGCGTACGCCTCGTCGAGGTCGGCGACCACGAGGACCTGTCCGTGGTCCCGCCATGCGGGACCGGCGTAGTCCCGGGTGGGCATCGTGGGAAGCAGTGCCTCGATGTGCTCGACCGTCTTCCGCGCCACCTGCTCACTGGTGGTGACGAGCACGGCGGGCGAGTCCGGTCCGTGCTCCGCCTGGGAGAGCAGGTCGACCGCGACCACGAAGGGGTCGGCGTGCTCGTCGGCGACCACGAGCGTCTCGGTGGGGCCGGCGAACAGGTCGATGCCCACCTCGCCGAAGAGCTGCCGCTTGGCCTCGGCGACATAGGCGTTGCCGGGTCCTGCCAGCAGATCGACGCGCCCGATGGTCTCGGTGCCGACCGCCATGGCGGCCACCGCCTGCACGCCGCCGAGCAGGTAGATCTCATCGGCGCCCGCCAGGGACATGGCGGCGACGGTGGCGGCGGGGATCTCCCCCTTGATGGGCGGAGTGCAGGCCACCGTGCGTTCCACTCCGGCGACCTTCGCGGTCACGATGGTCATATGGGCGGAGGCGACCAGCGGATACCGTCCGCCGGGTACGTAGGCGCCGGCCGCCCCGACGGGGATGTTGCGCTGGCCGAGGAAGACGCCCGGCATGGTCTCCGTCTCGAAGTCGCGGATGGACTCGCGCTGCGCCTTCGCGAACGCGCGTACGTTGCCCTGCACGGTGCGGATGTCGTCCAGCGTCGTCTCGGGCACGCCCGCGGTGATGCGGCGGATCTCGTCCTCGGAGAGCCGGAACGAGGCGGGAGACCAGTTGTCGAACTTCTCCGAGTAGGCGCGCACCGCGTCGTCGCCCCGGGTGCGGATGTCACTGATGACTCCGGCGACGGTCTCCTTGACGCGGTCGTCGGTGACGCGGGCGCCGCTGGGCGAGGTCGCGGCCTTGATGGTCTGGGGCATGGAAACTCCTTGTGGGTGTACGAGGGTGTGGGGTACGCGCCGGAGGCACGGTGCGGGAGAGCGGGATACCGGCGGCGGTCAGGGCCAGCCGGCGCCGGGCGCCGCGCCGAGGGTGTGGATCCGCCCGCTGCTCACACCGCGGGCGAGGTCGGCCATGGTGGTGGCGGCCGAGCAGAGGAAGAGCGTCCGCCGGTCGGGCCCGCCGAGGGTGCACGCCACGGCGAGCCGTCCGTCCGCGGACACGATGTCCGTCGTGGTCCCGTCGGCGCCGATCCGCCGGAACTCCCCACGCCGCAGCAGGGCCACCCACAGGGCGCCGGTCGCGTCGAGGCAGAGGCCGTCGGGCATGTCGGGCAGCTCGGCGAAGGTGCTCCGTTCCACGAGGTCGCCGTCGGCGGTGACGCGGAAGCGGGAGACACGGCGGGCGGCCGTCTCCGCCACCCAGTACGCGCGGCCGTCCGGGGAGACGGCCGCCCCGTTGGGGAAGACCACGTCACGGGTCACGACCCGGGTCCGGAACTCGCGTGTACGGGGATCCTCGACGGCGAGGATCACCTGACCGGGCCGTGGGTCCTCGCCCGCCATGAGGTCGAAACCGGTGTCGCCGACGAACGCCCGTCCATCGCCGTCGACGACCATGTCGTTGAGCAGACCGCGGGTCAGCCCGCTCAGGTCCGCGGCCAGGGCGAGGTCCTTGCCGTCCCACGTCCACAGACACCGGTCGAGCGCGCCGGCGATCAGCAGACGGCCGTCGGGCAGGAAGCCCAGACCGGCCGGGCGGCCGGGGACCTTCACGACCGTGTGTACGGTGCCGTCGGCGGTCGCGCGCTTGACGGCGTAGTCGTGCACATCGGAGAACCACAGCGCGCCGTCCCTCCACCGGGGCGATTCGGGGTAGACGATGTCTTCGCCGAGCCGGAGCGGAGCCGGGGCGGAGGTCGGCCGGGCGTCGCTCATACCTGGTCCTCCCGGTTCTCGCCGCGCGGTGCCGTCGGCGCGCCGCGGTGGGCGGCCGCGACGCTGCGGGCTGCTTCCAGGACCTCGTCGGGTCCGGAGCCCTTGTCGACGAAGGCGGCGGCTCCGGCCTTCAGGGCCAGTGCTCCGACCCGCTCCCGCGGGGTCAGTGCGAGCACCGCCACCTCGTGCCGGCACAAGGCCGTGACCATATCCAGTCCTCTCGAAATCTCGTCGGCGGAGGACCAGAGATCCACGATGCCGATGTCCGGTGTGTGACGGGCGGCGTGCTCTACGGCCTCGGCGGGATCGGCGACCGCCGCGACCAGCCGGAAGCCGGCCGCCGCGGACAACAGGTCCCTCATCGCCTCCCGCACACGGATGTCGTCGACGACGAGCAGCGCCGTCACGATGCCGTCGGGCATCCGGTTGATCCTCACGGTTGTCCCCCTGGACGCTTCGAACTCGGCACCTCACCCTGTGGGAGGGCCGCTCCGGTCAAGTCCGCGTCGCCCTCGGGGAGATCGTCTTGCCGACGGCCTGAAGGGCGGCTCTCGCGGACAGTGCCGACCGGACATTTGTCGTGCCGGTCATGGGTCTGAACTCGGGCGCTGCGGGCGCGGCTGCCGCGGCCCGCGGCAGCGCCCCGGATGTGTGCCTTCCTGCACCCCGGCACCGGGGCGGCCGCGCTGCCTCCGTCCCGGCACCCGCACCCACCCGATGAACCGGTACGGGGTGGGTGGCTGCGGGCCGGGGGCCGTGTCGCGGCGGGCCGCTCCCGCGCGGGGCGGGGCGGCCGACCCGTCATGCCTCCTGCGCCGACTTTCGCCGCCGCAGGAGACGGGCGATCGCCGAGGTACGGCTCGTGGTGTCCCGCCGCACGGCCATCCCGACGGCGAGCAGCAGCGCCAGCCCGTTGAAGAGGTCCGGAATCCACACGGGGGCCCCGGCGAGTTGCAGTCCCTTGACTCCGGTCGCCAGGACGTAGACCGCGATGACGGTGCCCCACACGTTGTAACGGCCGCCTCGGAACTGCGTCGACCCCAGGAACGCCGCCGCGAACGCGGGCAGCAGATAGCCGGGGCCGATGCTCGGGTCCCCGGTGGCCAGCCGGGAGGAGACCAGGGTGCCGGCGGCGGAGGCGATCACTCCGCAGGCGATCAGCGTGAGCACGATCGTGGTGGAGGTGCGCACACCGGCCAGGCGAGCGGCGTCCAGGTTCCCACCGGTGGCGTAGACCCGGCGGCCCGCGGGAGTGCGTTCCAGGACGTACCACACGGCCAGCGCCACGAGCACCAGGAAGTAGACGGGGTAGGTGACGCCGAACAACTGCCCGGTGGCGAGTTTCTGGTAGGCGGCCCCGAGGTCGAGGATCTGCTGGCCGTCGGAGATCCAGGTCGTGAGCGCCAGGAGCACCGAGGACACACCCAGGGTCGCGATGAAAGAGTCGATCCGGGCGCGCACGATCAGCAGTCCGGTCGCCAGGCCGATGGCGGCGCCCGCGACCAGGGTGAGCGTGACGGCGGCGGGAATCGGCAGATGCTCGGAGAGCAGCCACGCCGACAGGATCGAGCCGACGGCGACCTGGGACCCGATGGCCAGGTTGAAGACACCGGCGGACAGCGGGATGACCAGGCTGACCGCGGTCAGCGCCGTGACGGCCTGGTCGTCCAGCATGGCCTTCCACGTGTCCGCGTCCAGGAAGGTGTCGGGCACCCAGAGGGAGAACAGCAGGAACAGCGCGGCGAAGATGTAGAGGGCGCTGATGCTGCGGAAGGACAGGGCCTCACGGAGTCGGTTGCGCGGGCGCGGGGGTTCGGGTGACGGGCGCTCGGTGCGCGTCTCGGTGTCGTCGATGACGGTCATGTGGCTCATCTCAATCACGTGGGTCGCTGGGCGCGGACGTCGTGGACAGTCCGAGGCTTTCGCTGATCAGGCGGGCTTCGCTGAGTTCGTGCCGACCGAGTTCGGCACTCACCCTGCCGTCGCGGAGGATGAGGACCCGGTCGCAGAGATCGAGGATCTCCCCCGTGTCCGTGGAGGAGACGAGAACGCCTGTGCCGGCCGCCCGGGCTTCGGCGATCAGTTCGTGAATGCCGGCCTTGGCGGCGATGTCGACGCCCTGGGTGGGCTCGTCCAGCAGCAGCACGGCAGGTGCCACGCGCAGCCATTTGGCCATCACGATCTTCTGCTGGTTGCCACCGGAGAACAGGCGCAGCGGCCGGTCCGGCTGCGGCGGGCGCAGCGCGACGCGCTCCGTCCAGGTCCTCGCCTCGCTCCGTTCCGCGGTCCGGTCCAGTCGTCCGAACGCGCCGCGCAGCGGACGCAGCCGGGGAAGCGTCAGATTCTCCGTCGCCGTCATGGTCATGACGGCGCCCTGGCGCAACCGGTCGGCGGGCACGTAGGCCAGGCCGTGCCGGATGCTGTGGGCGGGGTCGGCGTTTCTGAGGGGGGTTTCGGCCACGGTCACCGAACCGGCGTGCCGGTCGATGGCGCCGAAGAGGGCTGCCGCCAGATGCTCGCGCCCCGAGCCGAGCAGCCCGCAGACTCCGACGATCTCGCCCTCGTGGATGTCGAGGTCCACGCCGTGCAGGACGTCGGTGACCAGGCCGCGGGCCCGCAGGGCGCGGCGGCCTCGCTCGTCGGAGTGTTCCATGCGGAACTCGGCCGGCTCGTTTCCCGCGATCAGGGTCACCAGCCTGTCGTGATCGACCTCGCCCGCCGGGACATCGGCGACGAGCCTGCCGTCGCGGAGGGCGACGACGCGGTCCGACAGCCCGAGTACCTCGTCGAGTCGGTGGGAGATGAAGACGACTCCCGCGCCTTCGGCGGCCACCCTGCGTACCGCGTCGAAGAGCAGACCGGCCTCGGCCGCGCCGAGCGCCGCTGTCGGCTCGTCGAGCACCAGCACATTGCCCGTCGGCGACCAGTCGCTCATGGCGCGGGCGATGGCCACGATCGTCCGCTCGGCGGCCGTGATCCCGGCGATGGGCGCGGTGACGTCGAAATCGCCGCCGAACCGGCGGATCATCCGTTCCGCCGCGAGGCGTTCCTCGCGTGCCCTGGCCGGCCGGAAGCCCCGCCGCCCGAGCGGGCGGGCGATGTCCAGGTTCTCGATCGTCGACAGACCGGGCACCAGGCCGAGGTCCTGGTGGATGAACCGCAGGTCCTGGTGTTCGATCACGGCGCCCGGGTCGGGCGTGTGGATGCCCGCCAGGACCTTGACGAGCGTGGACTTGCCGGAGCCGTTCTGTCCGACGACCGACACGACCTCACCGGCGCAGACCTCGAAGCCGACGCCGTCCAGGGCTCTGGTCCCGGCGAAGGACTTGGACAGCCCGTGAACGCGCAGCAGCGGTCGCGCGCCGCCGCTGCGGTCCCGGCCCGTCGGCGTGTCGTTCTCGTGTGCGGTGGGAACCGAGGCGCCGGCCGTGTCGGCGGTGCGGGGGGCCCGGGATGCGGATCCGCCCATCAGCCGGCCTTTCTCGCATTGGCCCACAGCTGGGAGAAGCGCTGCACGAAGTCCGGGTACGCCGAGAAGCCCTTGCTCACGTCCGCGGGGAGGTTGTCCTTGGTGATCAGCTGCAGGGGTACGTCACCGGCCTTCTGCGCATCGGTGAGGGGCTGGTCGGTGGCCAGGCGTACGGCCGCGTCGAGCTGTGTGAAGGCGAGGACGCCCGCGTCCAGGCCGACCGCGGCGTCGATGCCTCCGTTCTTCATGTCCTGGAGATTGGCCGGCACGGGTGCGGAGCCGGCGATCTTCACATCGGTGATGCCCGCGCTGCGCAGCGCGGGCGGCAGCCCGGTGGCGGTCTCCAGGCTGCTGAAGAGGGCGACGTCGGTGTCCGGATTGGCCTGGAGATCGCTCACCACTCGGCTGGGCGCGGTGGTGCCGATGGCCGACAGGGGAATGTCGACGTAACGCACCGTGCACGCGGGGCAGTTCTTCTTCAGCTCCTTCGTGAACGCGTCCGTGGCGACCTTCGTGAAGTCGAGTTCCGGATTGCGGTACCAGACGATGTCCGCGTCGCCGCCCGCGGTGACGATCGCCCAGTCGGCGAGGATCGTGCCGTGCCGCTCGTAGTTGACCGGACCGTTGACCGGTGCGTCGATGCCCTGCTCCGGGCCTCCCATCACACCGGCTCCGATGATGGGGATGCCCTCCTGGTCGAGCTTCTTGATGCTCGCGCCGACCGCGCCGAGGTTGACCGCGGGCAGCAGCAGCGCGGCCGGGTCGTCGGCGGCGATCGAGGAGAGAGCGGACTGCACACCGTCGGCGGAGTGGCCGCTCTTGACGGTCTCGACCGGCTCCGTGCCCATGGTCTCGGTCCCCATGTCGTAGAGCTGGTCCAGCAGGGCGCAGAACGGGGAGGCGCACTGCAGGAAGGAGATGCGCTGGCCGGGCGCCAGTCCTCTGGCCAGCGGCTGGTCGACGGGGAAGCGGGTGGGCTCGGAGTAGGTGTCGACGACCTCCTGGGCCGCCGCCATGTTGGCGTCACCCTTCGACGCCCCGGAGCCGCCGGCGCCGTCGCCGCCCGCACAGCTCGTCACGGTCAGAGAGACCGCGACGGCGATGGCCGCCACGGCGTGGGTCCTCCAGGAGCGGGGGAAGGCTCTTGACACTCGGGGCGTACGATCATCGCTGGTGATGGACACGGTTGCCTCTTCTCGCCGGTGGCTGCGGTCCGCGGCGGGAGCCGCCGCCGGTGGTCCGGGCGAACTGCCCGGAACCGCCGACCGCGTCGTCGTCCCTGCCGACGGGGTGTAACGGTCAGCTTGGCCGCACCGGCGAGCCGCGACATCGTCCACGCGACGCGCCTGAATCGGCTGTTTCGGTGGAAGGACCCGAGATTCCCGGCAAGGCGCCCTACGACATTCGTCGCACCGGGAAACGGCCGCCCCGAAGGGCCGGATCCCCTGCGCGGCCCTGGTCAGCGGGGCCAGGGCATCGCCGCCGGCCGCACCGAGGGCGCACCTGTCCACCGGCCGGGCCGCGTTCAGGCCGCCTTCCCTGCCATCGGTGAGGCTCCGGAAGGCGCCTCCTCGGACGTGCCGGCCTCGGGAGTTCCCGCGCTCCCCGCGCGAACGGGCCTGTCGGGGGTCCGCCTGGCCGGTCGTCGCCCCGCAGCCGCCGCGTCCGGGCCGCCGACGCCGCCCTACAACTGTCGAACAGTTGGGGTCGGGCCTTCGAACGCAGTCCGTCGCCGCACCCGGTCGTCCTGATGAGACTGAGGTCGCATTCGGACTCGAGGAGGATCTGCATGGGTACGACGGTTGACGCGATCATCGTCGGAGCAGGTGCAGTTGGAGCGTCGACGGCCCTGGAGCTCAGCCGGCGATGCCTGAGACGGGGACGGCTGTGACGGGGATGGCCTGCCCCGTCTTCGACAGATGACGAGGGGGGCCACCGGGACGTTCTACGGCTGTCTATCGCCCTCGGACAGGTGCCGCGGTTAGCTGGGGATCCCTACCAGAGGAGCAGTCAGATGGCACAGCGGGTCAAGGCAGTCGTCGCACGGAGCAAAGGCGCTCCCGTCGAGGTCGTCACCGTCAACGTCCCGGACCCCGGTCCGGGAGAGGCCGTGGTGAGGATCCAGGCGTGCGGGGTGTGCCACACCGACCTGCACTACCGCGAGGGCGGCATCAACGACGATTTCCCGTTCCTTCTGGGACACGAGGCCGCCGGTGTCGTGGAAGCGGTCGGTCCGGACGTCACCTCGGTCGTCCCCGGCGACTTCGTCGTCCTGAACTGGCGCGCGGTCTGCGGCGACTGCCGCGCCTGCGACCGCGGCGAGCCGCAGTACTGCTTCGCGACGCACAACGCGAAGCAGAGGATGACCCTCGAGGACGGCACCGAACTGTCGCCGGCCCTGGGAATCGGCGCTTTCGCGGAGAAGACGCTCGTCGCGGCCGGTCAGTGCACCAAGGTCGACCCCGCCGCCCGCCCCGCGGCCGTCGGTCTGCTCGGCTGCGGTGTGATGGCGGGCCTCGGTGCCGCCATCAACACCGGCGGCGCCACCCGCGGCAAGTCCGTCGCCGTCATCGGCTGCGGCGGTGTCGGAGCCGCGGCCGTGGCCGGCGCCGCGCTGGCCGGAGCAAGCCCGGTGATCGCGGTCGACATCGACCCCAAGAAGCTCGATGCCGCCAGGAAGCTCGGTGCGACGCACGTCGTGAACTCCTCCGAGGAGGACGCGGTCGCGCGCATCCGACAGATCGCGGCAGACCGCTGCCCCGGAGCCGAGGGTGCGGACATCGTCGTGGACGCGGTCGGCCGGCCGGAAACGTGGAAGCAGGCGTTCTACGCTCGCGACCTGGCCGGGACCGTCGTTCTGGTCGGCGTGCCGACCCCGGACATGCGGGTTCCGGACCTTCCGCTCATCGACGTGTTCGGTCGCGGCGGGGCCCTGAAGTCGAGCTGGTACGGCGACTGCCTTCCCTCGCGGGACTTCCCGATGCTGGTCGACCTGTACCGGCGGGGACGCCTGGATCTGGACGCGTTCGTCACCGAGGAGATCGGCATCGACGACATCGAGGCGGCGTTCTCCCGGATGCACGACGGCGACGTACTGCGCTCGGTGGTGGTCTTCTGATGGCGGCGCGGGTCGACCACGGCGTCAGCGCCGGGACGTTCTCTCTGGACGGGCAGACCTTCGAGGTGGAGAACAACATCTGGGTCGTCGGCGACGACGTCGAGTGTGTGGTCGTCGACGCTCCGCACGACGTCGACGACATCCTCGCGGTGGCCGGGGACCGACGGGTGAAAGCCGTCGTGTGCACGCATGCGCATGACGATCATGTGCGGGCGGCGCCGGAACTGCGCCAGAGGACCGGCGCGCCTCTTCTGCTGCATCCGGCCGACAGGCCGCTGTGGGAGCTGACCCACGGTCCCGAGGAGTCGGGGAACACCTGGGATGTCGACCTTCACGACGGAGACGTCATCGAGGTCGGCGGTACCGCGCTGCACGTCATCCACACACCGGGGCACGCGCCCGGTGCGGTCTGTCTCTACGCGCCCGGCCTCGGCCGCGTCTTCACCGGTGACACCTTGTTCAACGGCGGCCCGGGCGCCACGGGGCGTTCGTTCTCCGATCGCGGTGTCATCGAGGCATCGATCCGGGAGAAGCTGTTCCGTCTCCCGCCGGAGACGGTGGTGCACACCGGTCATGGCGCGGACACCACCATCGGGGCCGAGATGAAGAACCTCGTCTGACGGAGACGCTCACGGCCCCGGATCCGTCCGCCGCGCAGGATCGGCGGACGGCTCCGGGGCCGTCGGCTGTTCAGGGCCGCCCGCCGGATGGTGATCCGGCCGGGCGGGAGGCGGTCGCGGGTCAGCCCTTGAGGACGAAGGCGGGCTTGAAGTCCGGGTCGGTCAGAGCGGGCCGATCGGCACGGAAGTCCTGGATGGGATGGGAGGACCGGCCCTTGACGGCGAGTTCGGAGACGATCTCGCCCAGGAGGCCCGCGAACTTGGCGGCGTGACCGGCGCCGAGCCCCAGGATGATGTCCGGATGGCCCGGCATGGCGTCCACGATGAAATCCCGGTCCGGCGGCATGTCGTAGACACAGGTCTTGCTGTAGAGCTCGCGGGCGAGGCCGGTGGGCAGGTGCTTGCGGACGAACTCGGCGAGGAACTCGGTCTCCGCGGCGATGGGCTCCGTCGTGCGGGTCTTCTGGGTGACGAAGTTGCCGGTGACGTCACGGGAGACCTTGATGGCGACTTCGCCGTAGACGGGGAAGCCGTAGAACATGACGTCGGCGTGCCAGACCCAGAGCGGGAACGTGCCGATGGCGTAGTCGGGGAGGGACTTGGGGACGAAGTAGGCCACCTGCTCCTGGCTGATGGTGGTGTTCCAGGTGCCGCCGAGGGGCCCGAGGAGGTCGTCGCTCCAGGAGGCGGTGGCGACGACGACCTTGTCCGCGGTGAACACTTCGTCGTCGGTGTGCACGCGGACACCGACGACGAAGCTCTCCAGGCGGCGGACGGGGGTGTCGGCCCGGACCGTGACACCGAGGGACTGCGCCATGCCGATGTGGGTCTGGACGGCGCGGCGGATGTCGACGATGCCGGAGTCGGCCTGGATAGGTGGCGGTGACGTCCTCGTCGATGTTCCACTGCGGGAACTTCTCGATGAGCCCGGCGGTGTCCAGGACCTCGTAGGGGTGGCCGTTGTCGGCGAGGGTACGGCGGTAGTTCTCGACGGACTCGACGCCCGGGGTGCCGTTGATCGCGATGTCGAGGCCACCGGTCTTGAACAGGAGCTGCTGGCCGCTCTCACGGTGGAGGCGGTCCCAGTTGTCGTAGGCGGCCTGGGTGAGCCGACCGTAGGTGTTGTTGTGGTAACTGTGCCGGATGATCCGGGAGTGGTCGTTGGATGCGCCGCGGTGGTGATCGAGGTCGAACTGCTCGATGAGGAGGACGTTCGTCTGCCCACGCTCGGCGAGCCAGTACGCGGTCGCGGAGCCGATCGCCCCGGCCCCGATGACGATGGTCTGGAACTGGTTTGACATACATCCCCCTCACTGGCTGCGAATATGATCGCCACAGTGAAGCACCGGGACAGGGCAGCCGACAGTTGACGGCTGACGAGTCCCGGGGGCGGTGGAATTCGACATCTGTAGCAGACACGCTCTTGCGTTCGCATGCCCGACGGACGTCGGACGCGGGCGTTCTGCTCTCGACCATGCCGAGATCCTGTCGTGACGACACGGCAGTCGCCCGCACGCCGCGTTCGGAGAATCCGCCGCCCCGGCGTCCGCCTCCGCGCCCGGCGGCCCGTTATCGGGACCCGGGGTGAGAACGTGGGCGTCCTCACCCCCGTGGATCGGGCTCAGGCCCCGGGCGGTTTCAGGGGCCGACCAGGTGGTTCACGAGTTCGCCGATGCCCTCGACGCTGACCCGGACCTCGTCGCCGGCGCGCATGAACACCGGAGGATTGTGGCCCATGCCGACTCCGGCCGGCGTACCGGTGCTCAGTACATCGCCGGGTTCGAAGCTGAAGTACTGCGACAGATCTCCGATGAGGTCGGCGATGCCGGTCAGCAGGTCCGAGGTGTTTCCGTCCTGCATGAGCCGGCCGTTCAGGGTGGTCCTGATCGCCAGGTTCTCGGGGTCGGCGATCTCATCCGCGGTGACCACGGCCGGCCCCATCGGACAGAAGGTCGGATACTGCTTGCCGAGCAGCATGTCGGTCCAGGCCCAACGCCCGTCCTCCGGTGTGGTGGCGCTGGTGACCTTGGGGACCGCGTCGCGGGCGGACACATCGTTGATGATGGTGTATCCGCCGATGTAGTCCATCGCGTCCGCCGGCTTGACGGCGTGGCACCGGCGTCCGAAGACCACACAGAACTCGCCCTCGAAGTCGACCATGTCCGGGGCTCCGGCGGGGATCCGGACCGCTGCCCCGGTACCGACCACCGAGTGCGGCGACTTGACGAACCACGCGGCCTTCCTGGGCGGCTCCCCGCCCATCTCCAGTACGTGCGAGCGGTAGTTGACGCCGGCGGCCACGATCAGGACCCGCTCGCCCAGTGGTGCCAGCAGGGTGGCGGGCTGAGGGACGAGCCACCCCAGTTCCTTGGCACGCCGGGGCTCCGCGCCGACCTTCGCCAGCACCCCCCGCACGGTGTCCTGGTAGTCCTGTCCGCGCCGGAAGACGTCGGCGACGGTCGAGGGCGCCACGACGCCGTGGGCTTCCAGGACGCGGGACAGGTCGACCACACCCAGGTCCGGCAGGTCGACGCCTGGTGCCGGTCGTCCGGACGGGTCCGCGTAGCTGACGAGACGCATCGAGTCTCTCCAAAATGGTGTCGAGAAGGCAGTTCGTTGTCGGGAGGGGCCGGTCTTCCCCGCCGTGCGCGGCGCCAGTCCCCCTCTGCGAGGGCGGGACTGGCGGACCGGACATGAGCGCTCGGGGGGGCTGCCGCTATTTGAAGCTCTCCGGCGGGAAGGTGCCCCACTCGTCCGCGGACCGCGGGTCGGTCACCGACCAGTGCATCGGCGAGTAGTTCTCGTCGTCGAGGATGGTCATCTCCTCCGAGGAGAACTCCATGATGTGCCCGACGTGGTCGCGGAAGTAGATCGCGACGTTGTGGCCGGGACCGTGGCGCACCGGCCCCCAGAGGATCTCGACGCCGTTCTTGGTCATCGACTCGGACGCCTCCAGCACGGCGGCCGCGTCCTTGACCGTGAACTGCACGTGGTGCAGCCCGTTCACGTCGGCGCGAGCCAGCGCCATGCAGTGGTAGAGCTTGCTGCCGCGGAAGAAGGCCATCAGCGCGGACGAGTCGGGCAACTGGATCTGCGAGCTCTCCATCAGACCCAGGCTCGTCTTCACGTACTCGATCTCGCCTTCCATGTCGACCGTGCGCAACACGACGTGGTCGGAAGCGATCGGCGCCGGTGCCACCGAGGGCCGGCGGGTCGACGCGGCGACGGGAACGTCCGGTACGAACCCGGTCCTGAGCTCGATCGGGTGACCGGCGGGGGTCCGGAAGCTCAGGGTCGGTCCCGGGCGGAACGGAGAGGTCTCGTCGTTGCGGGTGACGTCCACACCCGCCTCGGCGAGCATCGACGCGGCCTCCTCGAACGCCGCGTCGTCGGTGACGATGTAGGAGATGGTGTCCAGACCGCTCACACCCGGCGTGTAGACGAGCGAGTAGGCGTCCGGCCCGTGGCCCGCCAGGTAGTACCGGCCGTCGTCGTCGTGACCGGCGTGCTGGAAGCCCAGGTGCGTGACCGCGTACTCGGCCGAGGCGGCCGGGTCGGGGCTGAACAGCGAGACGTGGCCGGTGCGGTAGATGCCCAGGCCCTTCGGCTTCGTGGTGGGTTCGACCGGTCGGGGGATCTGCAGCGGTTCGGTTTCGACGGACATCGTGCGGCTCCAAACGGTGGTGGGGTCGGTCTCTGGTGTGTCGTTGTGTTCGATGGGTCGGTACGGTCGGCTCAGCCGACCGCGGTGTGGAGGCCGTTGGTGATGACCTTGGCCGACTCGGACTCCAGGACCGAGACGAGGACGGCGATGTCCTCCTCGCCGTGGCCCTGGGCGCAGGCGGCTTCACAGATGTTCCGCACCATGCTCAGGAGCGGCATCGCCGCGTCGGCTTCCGCGGCTGTGGCCATGATGGCCTCGACGACCTCGACCGCGCCGGAGACGGTTCCCTTCACGGGGCGGGTCTGGCCCTCGGCCATCATCGGCGCGCGTACGTTGAACATCGTCGACGCCGCGGCGGACGGCCTGATCGTGTCGATGACCAGCTGAGTGTCCAGGCCCACGGCCTTCGCCAGCGCGATCGCCTCGGCGGCGGCCGTGATGTGGACGAACGTCAGCGTGTTGGCCACGAACTTCATCTTCGAACCCGACCCGAAGTCGCCGGTGGAGATGACTCTGCCCAGAGCCGCGAGGGCCGGGCGGACCCGTTCGAGCGCGCTCTCCTCGCCGCTGGCGAACACCGTTCCCTGGCGCTGGGCGACCATCGGCGGGGTGCCGCTGACCGGAGCGTCGATCATGGTGATGCCGTGGGACCGGAGAACGTCGCGCGCGGCCTCCTTGCGGCTGAGCGCCATCGCACCGATGTCGACCACGAGCAGGTCGGACCGGCCGGCGGCGAGCAGTCCCCGTTCGCCGCTGATCACCTCGTCGAGCGCGTCCGCCGAGGTGACGCAGGTGAAGATGACGTCGGCCCGTTCGGCGACCTCTTGTGCCGAGCCGGCCGCCTTGCCTCCGAGGGCCTCGAAGTCCGCCATCGAACTGCGTCGGTAGCCCCACACGGTGTAGCCGTCGGCGATGAGATTCGCCGCGAACGGCAGCCCGATCTTGCCGGGGGCGATCAGACCGACGGTGAGGTCGGAGCCTTGCGTCGTCACCATGTGTCTCCTTGGTAGGTGCGCCGTTCGCGCGGGTGGATGAGGGTTGTGATCAGCGCAGGTGGTAGCTGCGGTCCGAGAAGTCGACGGCGATGTCGATGCGCCCTTGGTGCACCTGCCACTCCTCGACACGGAACGTCCGGGCGCCGCTGCTGTGGAATGGATCGGCCGCGGCGAGGGCTGCGGCCTCCTCGGCGCTCGTGGCGCGGACGATCAGCATGCCGCTGGGCCCGGGGTTGCCCGTCGCGTCGAGGAACGGACCGGACATGAGCAGCGCGCCCTGCTTCTCCAGGCCGATGAGGTACGCCAGGTGCGCGGGGATCTGGGCGGGGAGCTCCGCGGGCCGGGGTCCGGGATCGGAGAAGATCACGAAGAACTGCTTGTTCAGCGAGCCCGCGGTGGGGCTCGCTCCCGCCCCGGTCATGGCCGTCGGCCCTTTTCGGCCGCCAGTTCCATGATGCGCGGGTTGCCGTCGTTCCACAGCAGCGTCATCGTCACCGATTCGAGCAGCCAGCCGGTCTCGGCGCGGACCAGGCCGAAGGTGTATGTCCCGTTGGTCGCCGTGTAGGGGCTGCCGCCGGGGTTCGCCAGTCGCATCTCGACCCGGGCGTGCACGACGCAGGTCGCGTGCTCGCCGTCGACGCTGATGTGCGGCAGCGACAGGAAGTGCTGCGAGGCGTCGGTGTGCACGATGGTGGCGTTCCATCGGGCTTCGAGGTCGTCGGGGCTGAGCACGGCGGCCGGTCGGCCGGTCACGGACTCGTAGTTCCAGGTGACCTGTTCGGCCAGGTACCCGACCGCGCGCTTGATGTCCCGGGTGTCCAGGGCGAGGACGAAGGCCGCGACGGTGTCCTCGACTTCGGCGCGGTCCCGCGCGTAGTCGGTCCGTGCTGCGGAGTCTGTCATCGGAACCTCCTCGTGTTGTGTCGGCCGGCGGTCACACCTGCTGTGGGCACGCCCGCTCCTGGTAGTAGCCGAGTGCCTTGAGTACGGGGATGTCCGTGTGCGAGAACAGGATCGCGGGCTCGTTCTCGGTGTTGATGTGCTCGTGCACCGACCATCCCGGCACCGTGAAGGTGTCGTGTTCGGACCAGTCGAGCACCTTGCCGTCGACGATGGTCTGGCCGCGGCCACGCACCACGTGGTAGATCGCGCTGCTGGTGTGCTGGTGCGCGGCGGTGTGCATCCTGGCCGGCAGCGCCTGGATGTAGGCGCCCATGGTCGGCATGATGGAACCGCCGCTGTGCGGGTTGGTGAACTCGAAGATGACGCCGTCGGTCGGGGATCCGCTCCCGTCGTCGAGGGCGGTCTTGAGCAGCTGCTCGGTCTGGCTCCACGGGTAGTTGATGACGGGCGAGTACGGCTTGTCCCAGGTCTGCCAGGCCGGGTTCAGCCGGCTTGTGGCGTAGAGCCGCTCGGTCGAGTCCGCGGGGCGCGACTCGTCCTGGACGCGGTCGGGTCCGTCGACGAAGAAGTTCGCTTCGAGCTTGTTGATCAGCGGCAGATCGAGTCCGTCCAGCCATACCACCGGCTCGTCGGTGAAGTTGCCGTGGTCGTGCCAGGCCCAGGACGGGGTGAGGACGATGTCGCCGGGGTGCATATGCGCCCGCTCGCCGTTCACCGCGGTGTAGGCGCCCGACCCTTCGATGACGAAGCGGAACGCCGCCGCCGCGTGCTTGTGCATCGGCGCGATCTCGCCCGGCAGCACCAGCTGGATGCCGGCGTAGAGGTTGTTCGCGGTCTCCACCTCGGGCGCCAGAGCGGGGTTGATCAGCATCAGGACGCGTCGCTCCGCCTCCTCGGCGCTGATCAGCCGGCCCGCGGTCATCAGCTGCGCGCGGACGTCGTCGTACCGCCAGACGTACGGCACCGCACGGCTCTTCGGCTCGGTCGGCAGCAGTCGCGGATCGGTGTTGCGCCACAGGGGCTCGACGCTCAACGAGCCGAGGCCCGCGTAGTACTGCTCGGCGTCGACGGCGGATGCCGTGCTCTCTTCGCTGGTCTGAGTCATGTGCTCTTCTCCTGGCTTCTTCTGTCCGGCACCTGCGCCGAAGGGGTTCACCAACTGCGCTTGACGACGGGCAGGTTCAGTTCACCCAGGCCGTCGATCTCGGCACGTACGACATCGCCCGCCTCGATCGGGCCGACGCCTTCCGGAGTCCCGGTCGCGTAGATGTCGCCGGGCCGCAGGGTGACGACGTTGCTCGCCTGTTCGATCAGCTCGCCGATGCCGACGATGAGGTCGCGGGTGTTGGCGTCATGACGCAGTTCGCCGTTGACCCACAGTCTCAGGCCGAGGTTGTCCGGGTCGGTCACCTCGTCGGCGGTGACGATGAACGGGCCGATCGGTGTGAAGGTCTCGAACGACTTGCGCATCGTGCGCTCTTCCTGCCGGTCGCCCTCGGTACGCAGGGTCAGGTCGAGCAGGACGAGGTAGCCGAAGATGTGCTCGGACGCCTGCGCGGCCGGGACGGCGCGGGCGGGCTTGCCGATGACGACTCCCAGTTCCACCTCGTGGTGGAAGGCGCGGCCCGGCATGGGGGGCAGTTCGATCGCGTCGGCGGGTCCGGAGATCGATCCTGAGCTCTTGACGAAGAAGCCCACGTCGCGAGGCGACTGCAACGCCTGCTGGTTGGTCGGACGGTACTGCGAGTCGCTCATCTCGTCGACGTGGGCGTGGTAGTTGGCCGGCGCCGCGAGGACCTGCCCGGGACGCGGGATCGGAGGCAGCAGCGTCACATCGGTCAGCGAGTGCTTCTCCGCCGAGGCCAGCGCCGTCTGGAGCGGCTCCTTGAGCTCGTCGAAATGCTCGATCAGCTCGTTGATCACATACGGAGTGCCGTGCCAGCGGCTGTCGACGACGTCGGTGACATCGCGCACCGTCGCGCCGTCGACGATGCCGATGCGGAATTGGTCGAAGAGTGCGATACGCATGGAGTGGGTGGTTCCTTCGCGGTTCGGAGTCGGGGCGCCGGGGTGGGCCGGGCGCCGGTCGGGCTGGGCGAGTTCCCAGGGAGGCTGGTGGGCTTTCGTGCGGATCGGGCTGGATCAGGGAGTGGGACCGCGCGGTGCGGGTGTCTCCATGGCGGGTGAGCTGGAGGGGCGCGCGGGTGTCGAAAGGGGAGAGCGCGCGGAGGTCCCGGGGTACGAGGGATCGGGCACGGTCGACCGTCGACACCCGCTCAGAGCGCCCCGTGGGGGTCCCCCGGACGGAGTCCGGGGGAGAACCGAGCCCCGAAAAAGCGGCTTAGTGGTCGCCCGGCTGCGGGGGCGGCGGGGGTCCCCAGCCCGGTGTGACACCGGCCGTCTCCAGCAGAGCGACCGCGGTGTCGGCTGCCCTCCGGCTGAGCTGTGCCACGTCCACCCCGACGAGTGCGCCGTCGCGCTTGACGGCCTTGCCCGCGACGAAGACGGCGTCGACGGTCTGCCGGCTCGCGTGATGCACGATCGAGGCGATCGGATCGAGCACCGGGGCCATCGAGATGTGATCGGTACGGATCATGACGATGTCGGCCTGCTTGCCCGGAGTGAGGCTGCCGGTGGTGTCCCCCATCCCCAGTGCGCGGGCGCCCTCGATGGTCGCGAATTCGAGCACGTCACGGGCGGAGATGTCGAGCTGCCACGGGTTGACCCCGTTCTCCAGCGCACGGTGGTTGGCCAGGCCGCGCGTCACCGCCAGTGCGAAGCGCATCGCCGTGAACGGGTCACCGCCGACCGCCATGCAGGTGTCGATGCCGATGTTCGGCCTGATGCCCGCCTTGAGCAGCTGGGCGATCGGCGGCCAGCCGTGCCCCATCGCGGACTCGTCCTCGGGAGTCACCGAGGCCGACACGCCGGCGTCGGCCATCAGCCGGAACTCGTCCTCCGTGAGCAGGTTGCAGTGACCGAAGATCAGGTCGTCGCCGAGCAGACCTTCCTTGTGCAGCCGGGTCACGTTGGGCCGGCCCTCCGGGTCGAGCACCCCCATGCCGATGTGGGTGTTGATCCGCAGACCGAGTTCGCGTGCGAGCGCGAAGTCGGCCCGTACGACGTCCATGGTCGAGGAGTCCGGTCCGCGTACCGCCAGGCCCATGGTGACGAGCCCGGAGTCGGAGGAGAAGTGCTGGGTGCGTACCCGGCGGATCTCGGCCTCGTTGCTGGGGGTGGTGCTGGTGAAGGGCGGTGAGAGGATCTCCAGCTGTTCGGACATCGCCCCGCCGTAGCCGAACATCGCGCGAATGCCGCTGGTTCGCAGCGCGCGCACGGTCTCGTCTGTGTGCTCGGGCGACGACTGGTTGTGGGAGTAGTCGAAGACCGCGGTGACCCCGCAGTCAAGGGAGTCGTAGGCGCCGAGGGTGGTCCCCAACGACATGTGCTCCGGCGTCATGTGCGGGCCGAGCATCCCGAACATCGTCGTGAAGTACTGAAACAGGGACCAGTCGGTGGCCATTCCGCGCAGGAGCGCCTGGAACAGGTGCCGATGGGAGTCGATGAAGCCGGGGATCACGATGTGCCGTGAGGCGTCGACGATGTCGGCGCTCCCTTCGGCGATCTCCAGATCGGGGCCGATCGCGGCGATCGTCCCGTTCTCGATGAGCACATCGCCGACCAGGTCACCGACCGTCGGGTCCATCGACACGATCCGGCCACCGCGCAACAGCGTGCGCGCCGCCGTCATGGTGTGGCCGCCTTACACCGGTGAAGAGCAGAGTTCATTCGGGAACCCCTCCTGTGAACGGTGGGTCAGTCTGTTACTGTTCTGCATTACAGAACAAGAGACTGTGACACAGAACAATATGTTCGCACCGTTACGAAGCTGTCAAGAGCGTCGTGGCCTGATTCGCCGGAGTACGCGACTCGCTCGCCCCGGATGGCGCAGCCCTCCCGACAGCGCTCCCGTCATCCGCGGCGGATCGGCGAGCGGCGTCGGACGCGGTGCGACGCCGGGGCGGAGAGACGTCCGTGCGGCGGGCGTCTTCGGACGTTCCCGCAACGCGGCACGGGGGCATCTCACCGGCCGTAACGCGCAGGGGGGTGCTGTGGCTGTCGTCGCGCGCCCGCCGGGGATGAAGGGACAGCCCTTAGACTCTGCGCCGTGCCTCGGGACTTCAGACGCGCATTGAGGAGCACTGAATGGTCGCGCCAGCCAAGGAGACGGATACGTTGACCCCGAACTACCCGATCGGCTCAGTCGACAAGGCGCTGCGGCTGCTGTGCGTCCTCGCCGAGGAACGGGCGATCCGGGTCGCCGACGCCGGCCGGAGGATCGGCGTCGCCCGGTCGACGGCCCACCGGCTGCTGGAGATGCTCCAACTGCATGGATTCGCTCAGCAGGATCCGGTCACCCGCGCATACGTGCCCGGGCCGAGGCTGCTGGACATCGGGGCGGCAGCGCTCACCAACCTGGACATCCGGGCGATCGCCAGACCCGTCATGGAGGAGTTGGTGGCCGAGGTCCAGGAATCGGCGCACCTGGTGATCCTCTCCGGCGCGGACATGCTGATCATCGAGGCGGTCGAGAGTTCGCGCGCGTTGCGTGTGGGCTCCCGAGTCGGTGTCCGGATGCCGGGCTACGCCGCGGCCGGCGGACGGGCCATTCTCGCGGAGCTTCCCGAGGACCGTCTGATGTCCATGTTCCCGTGCGAGGAACTGGACGTGATCACACCGAACACCCTCAGCAGCCGCACCCGACTGATCGAGGCGCTGGAGGAGGTGCGTGAGCGCGGGTTCGCCGTGTGCGTCGGCGAGGTGGAACCCGACGTGGCCACGGTGGCGGCGCTGATCCCGAACGGTGATCGCGTCACCCCGGCCGCGATCACCGTGTCGGTCCCCCGCTTCCGGTTCGCGGAGGAAGATCTCACCAGGCTGGCGCATGCCACCATGCAAGCGGCGCGGCGCTGTGCGGCGGCGGTCTGAACCGGCGCCGCCCACCCGTTGGACGCGATGGGCCGGGCAGTCCCCGCCGAGCGCGACCGTGAGTCCCCCATCGGGCGGAGCCCCCGGGGATGAGCCGTCGGACCGCCAGAACCCACGAAGAACGAGGTCAGCGCTCGGCGGCCCGCCGCAGCAGCGGCGTCAGCCGGTAGTCGACGAGTTGGCGCATGACGAGGGCGGTGTTGGTGCGTTCCACCCCCGGGATGCCCAGAATCTGGCCCGCGACGCGATAGAGATCGTCGGCGTCCGTGGCGACGACGTGGACGAGCAGGTCGGTCTCGCCCGAGAGGCCGTGGACCTGAAGTACCTCGGGGACTGCCGCGAGGGCCTCCGCGACCTGGTCCAGTCTGCGCTGGGTGACCTGGGTGGTCACAAAAGCGGTGAGGGGATAGCCCAACGCCGTGGGATCGACCCGGCGTTCGAAGGAACGCAGCTTGCCGGTGCGGTCGAGCGAGGCCAGGCGGGCCTGAACCGTGTTGCGGCTGAGCCCGCTCTGCTCGGCGAGCGCGATGGTCGTGGCGCGGGGGTGTTCGGTGAGTGCCAGGAGGAGGCGGGCGTCCGTGGAGTCGATACGCTCGGGCTTGTGCACGATGCTGCCTTTCGAGCAGAGCGAAGGCCGGTTGTTGGGCATTCTGCGCAACTTCCCGGCAGGATCTTGTGCACATTCTGATGTCGTGGTGTCCTTACTGACAACGACTGCACCCACTTGGAGCGCGGCGCCGGCGGTGATCCGGTCGGTCCCACTCGCCCCTGGGGCAGTACTGCTTCGCGTGTCTTCCACGCGCCCCCCATTTTCTCTTTTCCAGCACGGTGCCTCCCTGTTTCCGCCGGGGTCGCCGGGCGTGAGGAGGCTCGTTTCCCATGTCCACCGCATCTGAGACCCGTCCGCGTACCGCAGCGGATCCCTTCGCCGTCCTCGGCGAAGTCGAGGACCGTGTCCTGTGGCTGTCCAGCGCGATCGTCGACCATGCGAACCGGGTGCGGCCCAACCCCTCGGGTCTGAAGGTCGGCGGCCACCAGGCGTCGTCCGCGTCGATGGTGTCCATCATGACCGCGCTGTGGTTCCGCCATCTGCGCCCCGAGGACCGGGTCTCGGTCAAACCGCACGCCTCACCCGTACTGCACGCCATCAACTATCTGCTGGGCGAGCTGGACGCCTCGTATCTGCCGACGCTGCGTGCCTGGGGCGGCCTGCAGAGCTACCCGAGCCGCTCGAAGGATCCCGATCCGGTCGACTACTCCACCGGCTCGGTGGGCATCGGCGCCACGGCCACGATCTGGGGGGCTCTGGCTCGCCGGTACGCGGACAAGTCCGGCGACGACGGCTTCAGGGGCCGGCAGTACGCCCTGGTCGGCGACGCCGAACTCGACGAAGGCGCCGTGTGGGAGGCACTGCTCGACCCGCAGGTCCCCGAGCTGGGCGAGCTGGTGTGGATCGTCGACCTCAACCGGCAGTCCCTGGACCGCGTCGTTCCGAAGATCGCGGCGGACCGGCTCCGGAGCATGTTCGCGGCGGCGGGCTGGCAGGTCCTCACACTCAAGTACGGCACACTGCTGGAGGAGCTGTTCACCCGTCCCGGCGGGGACGCTCTGCGTGCTCGGATCGATGCCATGTCCAACCCCGAGTACCAGCGGCTGCTGCGCTGCCCGGCGGACGAACTGCGTGAGCGGCTGCCGGGAACCGGCGCGGACGCCGACCGGATCTCCGATCTGCTCAGCGGGCTCGACGACGCGCTGCTGACCGAGGCGATCCGTAATCTGGGCGGACACGACATGGCCGCCTTGGACGCCGCGCTGTCGGCGATCGACGACACCCGGCCCACCGTCGTGCTGGCCTATACGGTCAAGGGCTACGGCCTGCCGTCCCAGGGCCATCCGCAGAACCACTCCTCACTGCTGACGGAACAGCAGATGCGGGAGCTCGCCGACCGGGTCGGGACGGATGCCGACCACCCCTGGGTCGGGTTCACGTCCGATTCGGCGGCGGGACGACTCTGTGCGGAGGTCGCGACGCGACTGCGCCACGACGCCCCGGCTGCGGCGGCCCCGCCGGCCCTCCCCGTGGACATCGGCCGCACACCGGCCGGTACGGCGACCACACAGGCGGCGCTGGGCAGGGTGCTGCTCGACCTGACCCGGTCTGCGCCGGAGGCGGCCCGCAGGGTGGTGACCGTGAGTCCGGACGTCAGCTCGTCGACCAATCTGGGCGGCTGGGTGAACAAGGTCGGCGTCTGGTCGGCCGGTGAGCGCACGAACTGGTTCGCCGACGACCCGGAGACCATTCTGCACTGGCGCGAGAAGCCGACCGGGCAGCACATCGAACTGGGTATCGCCGAGACCAACCTGGTCGGCCTGCTGGGAGAACTCGGCGCGACCTGGAGCCGGTGGGGTGAGCCGCTGCTGCCCATCGGAGTGATGTACGACCCCTTCGTCCAACGGGCCCTCGAGCCCTGGTCCTTCGGAATCTACGCCGGGGGCCAGTCGATCCTGGTGGGCACGCCCTCCGGGGTCACTCTCGCCCCCGAGGGCGGGGCCCACCAGTCCATCACCACCCCGTCCCTCGGTGTCGAACAGCCCGGCTGCATCACCTACGAACCGGCGTTCGCCATCGACACGGAGTGGACGCTCCTGGCGTCCCTCGCCCGCCTGGGGCGGCCCGACGGCACCTCCGCCTATCTGCGGCTCTCCACCCGTCCCGTCGACCAGAGCCTGGCGGACGTGCCCGGCGACCCAGCCGCCCGCGAACGCCGCAGGCAGCAGGTCGTCGCGGGTGCCTACCCCCTGCTCCGGCGCGAGGGCGCCCAGGTCACCATCGCCGCGATGGGCGCGATGGTGACCGAGGCCCTGGCCGCCGCCGACCGGCTGCGCCTGATGGGAGTCACGGCGGATGTGGTGTGTGTGACCAGCCCGGGCCTCCTCTTCCGCGCCCTCAACTCCCGCCTCGGGCAGGACGATGCCCCCGACTGGATCCTCGACCAGGTCTTCCCCGCCGACCGGGCGACCCCGCTCGTCACCGTCCTGGACGGGCATCCGCACACGCTCTCCTTCCTCTCCACGATCCACCACGTGCCGCTCCGCACTCTGGGCGTCACCCGCTTCGGGCAGTCCGGTTCTCTGGAGGAGGTCTACCGCTATCACCGCATCGACACCGACAGCATCATCCGGGCGGCCCTCGACCTCACCGAGTAGGAGCGCCCGCCGCACCACCGTCCGGCCAGACCGACCCCTGGTGCCGCGTCACTCGCACACCTGAGAGGCCGTTCCGCCTGCGTGAAGCACGCGCGCAGGCGGACGGCCCGCTGTCCGCCTCCTTACCCCGCTCCGCGCGGGGAAGGGGCATGGCCTGTTGGGCACTGCCGTGTCCGGTGCGGACATCCGCCCCTCCGTCGGGAACGACCGCCACGCCGGTGAACCGGAAGCTCTGGCGGCGACCGCATGGAGCCTTGCATGGCGCAGCGACTCCCTCGGACTCTGTCGGGTCCCGTCTTCCCGCAGCGTTCTCCGGAGGCCGTTGCGCCTGTTGATCACGCGATCCGCCATACTCGCGCACTCTCCGACTCTGCACAATCCTGCACAGCGATGAACGCTATGCTGCACATTCTGCACGGGCGATGAGGTGTCGCCCGGAGAGCAGGCGGGTCGTACCGGGCATCTTGCCACTCTTCACCCCTTCCCGCCCTCACTCTTCAAGAGATTTTCGCGAGAAGCCGCGCAGACCTTGCACGAATACTGCACATGCGTCCACTATGACGCACATCGCAATCGGCGCTCACACGACTGTGTGGAGGATTGGCTGTGACGGACAACAGAGTGCGCATCCCCATGGGGTGGGCCCGCCGTTCCCCCCGAAGACGAACGGTCCGGATGACGGGAGCGGCGCTGCTCACCACCGCGCTGACCGTCGCCCTCGCCGCTTGCGGCGGCACGGGCACGGACGGGAAGACCGGTACCGAGAAAGCCGGTGACGGGCCGAGCGGAACGCTACGCTTCGGCACGAATCAGCAGTTCACCGACTGGGACCCCGTCACCAAGCAGAACAGCACCTTCACCTCGCTGGTCTACGAGTCGCTGCTCAGCATCGCCCCGGACGGCTACACCCTCCGGCCGCAGCTCGCCACCGAGTGGAAACAGACCCCGCTACAGGTCGACTTCACCCTCCGCTCGGGCGTCACCTTCCACGACGGCACACCCTTCGACGCCGAGGCCGTCGTCAAGAATCTGGAGCGCGTCAAGAACACCCCCAGTCAGTACCGGAACCAGCTTGCCGCCGTCAAGTCGGTCACCGCGGTCGATGCCACCCATGTCCGCATCGACCTCAAGGAACCGGCACCGAGCCTCGTCAACAACCTCGCCCGCTTCGCGATGTACATGATCTCCCCCAAGTCGCTGGAAGCGGGCGACTGGAAGACCGCCGGCGTCGGCACCGGCCCCTGGAAGTACGACGCCAAGGCGTCCACCAAGGGACTGCGCACGGTCGTCACCTCGTACGACAAGTACTACGACAAGAAGTCCGTCGGGCCGGCGCGCATCGAGGTCACGCAGATCAACGACCCCGACAGCCTCTACAACGCGCTGCGCGCCGGACAGCTCGACGTCGTCTGGGCCAGCCCGCCCCTGGCGGAGCGCGCCGAGAAGGAGGGCCTCAAGTCCACCTCGTTCCCGTCCGTGCTCTGGCACCTCCAGATGTACGACACCAAGACGGTGTTCAAGGACAAGAAGTTCCGCCAGGCCGTGTGTCACGCGATGAACCCGCAGGACTACCTCGACGCGGCGCTCGGCGGCAAGGGCGAGATCCACACCCAGCGCTTCCCCGAGGGCCAGCCCGGCCACAATCCGTCCCTGAAGGGCTACCCCTACGACGTCGCCAAGGCGAAGCAGCTGATGTCCGAGCTGGGGGGCGGGAAGCGCTCGTTCACACTGATCAGCTATGACACCCAGCGGCCCGTCGCGGAGCTGTTCCGCAGCCATATGGCGGAGATCGGGGTCGACGTCACACTCGAACTGCCCAACTTCGCACAGTTCCTGAGCTCCTTCCAGAGCGGCGAGTACCCGGCGTCCATCCTCTCCGACGGTTCGCGCTCCGGCCCTGACGACTACTACAACCGGAAGTTCGCCCCGGACGCGGCGGGCAACCCCCTGAAGCTGCCCTACCCGGGGCTCGCCTCCGCCGCCGCCGAGGCGCTGGCGGCGACGACGCCTCAGGCGCAGGACGCGGCCTGGCAGAACATGTCCAAGATCATCGACGAAGAGGCCCTGGACTGCGCCTACTTCGACTACTCCGGCTTCTGGGCGTACAACCCGAAGAAGGTCGAGAACATCGTTTCCACCAACAGTGACGTCGCGGTGTTCCGGTACAAGGAGGCCAAGCCCCAGGGCTGAGCAAAGTCCCCCAGGCGGAGGGCCGCTGCTGTGGAGCACGGCCTTCCCGCCCCTCGAACGGCCGCGTGAGCACATGCCCACGCCCGCCCCGTCGGCGAAGGGTTCGCCCACAACGCGATCTCCGCCGCACTGTCCGTCACCATCCCCGTCTTTCAGGGAGTCAGCTGTGCCCGAAACCCACATCAACGAGTCCAGACTGCTGATCAAGGGCGCCACCGTCCTCACCATGGACCCGGCGCTCGGTGACCTCACCACCGGTGACATCCTCATCGTCGGCGACCGCATCTCCGCCGTCGCCTCCGAGTTGTCCGACCCGGAAGCCGAGGTGATCGACGCCCGCGGGATGATCGCCATCCCCGGCCTGATCGACACACACATGCACGCCTGGCAGACCCCGTTGAAGGGGCTGCACGCCACCGGCTGGACCTTCGACGACTACCAGTCCCGTGTGTTCTACCTGCGAGAGCACTTCAGCGTCGCGGACATCCACGATGCCACCCTCGCGGGCTCCATCGAGATGCTCGACGCCGGAGTCACCGGAGTCCTCGACTTCTGTCACAACGTGATGTCGGCCGAACACGCCGAAGCGGCGCTGAACGCTCACCGTGCCACCGGGCAGCGGACGCTGTGGGCGTACGGAATGCTCGGCACCTTCGACGGCCCCCGTGAGGAAGACGCCTGGCGACTCGACCACGTCAGCGCGATGCGCAAGGAGACCGGCGACGACGGGCTGCTCCGGGTGGGTATGGCGCTCGCGTCGATCGAGCGCGGCAGCATGGACCAGATCGCCAAGGAAATCGGGCTGGCCCGTGAACTCGGCATGCAGATGACCGTCCACCAGAACCCGGCCGGCCAGATCCGCGACCTGCACGAAGCCGGACTCCTCGGCCCCGACATCGTGCCCGCGCACTCCAATCAGGCCGACAACGAGGAACTGGAGCTCATCGCCGCCTCCGGCGGCAGCATCTCCTTCACCCCCGAATGCGAGTTCGGCGGCGGCCGTTCCATGACGGTCCTCAACCGCGCCCACCGGGCCGGGGTCGCCTCCAGCCTCGGAATCGACACCCCGGCCCGAGTGGACATCGATCTGTTCGCCACCATGCGCCTCACCTTCCTCCTGATGCGCAGCGTCGACGCATTCGACGAGCGCGAGGCCGGCCGCTACCCACTGGCCCGCCGCCCCGGAACCCCTCTGGTCGAACCCCGCCACATGCTGGAGTACGCCACGGTGAACGGGGCGCGCGCCATCGGGCTCGGCGACGACCTCGGCCGGCTCGCCCCCGGACAGCTCGCCGACATCGTCCTGATCAACACGGAGCCCTACGGAGTGGCCCTGGGCGACCCTGCCGCCCATGTGGTCCTGCGGACCCAGCCCAGCGATGTGGACACGGTCGTCGTCGGCGGAACCGTCCGCAAGCGGAACGGCAAGCTGACGGACCTGGACCGCGCCGACGCGGGCGCCGCGACCCACAAGGTCCGCGAGCGGATCTTCGCCGACGCCGAGTCTTCGGCGCGGGGCGACGGCAGGTGAGGTAGCCCGGCGTCCAACGGCCGTCCGCCGCCCGCCCACGTCTTCCTCACGGTCACCCGCGCCGCCGAACTCACCGTGGGGAAGGCGGAAACGGATCAGCCGGACTCGTCCCGCTCACCGTCCCCGGACTCCGGCGACCGGGCTCAAGGTCCGTGCGCGCCCCGATGGCCCCAGAACGCGTCGAGCAGGGCGGCGAACTCCTCCGCCCTCTCGATCTGGGGCATGTGACCCGTGCGGGGGAACATGTGGGTGCGGGCCCGAGGGAGGGCGTTCGCCGCGTTGGCGAGATGGGTGGGAGGCAGGATTCGGTCGTGGGTCCCCCAGACGACGAGTATGGGGATGTCGAGCGCCGCCACCGCCGTCAGCAGGTCCGTGCGCCAGTCGCCGTGCACGCCGCTCAGCGAACCGAGCGTACGGACCACATGGCGCAGTGTTCTGGCCGCGTTCGGTCGTCGGGCCAGTTCCAGGGCCAGATCGACGCGGTCGGTGGTGGCGAAGGCGGGGTCGTAGTAGAGGGAGCGCTCCGTTGTCCGTGCGCTGCGCTTGTCGGGGTGCAGCAGGAGCCGCCAGAGGAGCGGCAGATCGAGGACGCGCAGCGCCCAGGTGACCTCGCGGCCGAATCCGGCGCTGTTGGCCAGCGCCAACGAGGCCACGCGGGCCGGGTGGTGGACGGCGAGCCGCATCGCGACGGCTCCGCCCAGCGAATTGCCCACCAGGTGCACGGGAGCGGTGACCCCGAGCCGGTCCAGGGACTTCGCGACGTGTTCGGCCATCGACGCGAGCCCGAGGTCCGGCGGCGCCTGGGACCAGCCGAATCCTGCGAGGTCGAGGGCGAGCAGCCGCCGCGTGGGCAGTGCGGTCCGCAGCGGTTCCCAGTCCTCCAGGCTGCGGCCGAGACCGTGCAGGAGAACTACGGGCGACCCGGTGCCGGTGGCCCTGTAGCGCACGCGGTACCCGTCCACGTCCACGAATCCCGTGGGGGTCTCATCTGTCACGGCCGGTCTCCGTCACCTCGACGACCACGCCGTCGCGGTCCGGACCGCCGTCGCTCGCGAGGGTGGGTACCTCACGTGTCAGATCGGCGAAGAACCGCTCGGCGTCGATGACGGTCTCGGGCGGGTGGACGCCGGGCCTGACGCGAGTACCGTCCAGCAACTGGGCGAGCCCCAGTGCCAGGGGGACGCCGGTCGCCTCCGCCATGTCGTCGATCAGCGATGCCGTGCCGGACGTCTCGGCGAGCCGGGCGAGAACGGTGACCGGCCGGCCGTCACGGGTTCCGGTGGCCACGGCGAAGAACGGCGGCAGCGACCCGGGGCCCTTCAGGGTCATGGCGCCCATCGTCGCGCGCAGCGCACGGGAGACCGAGGGCTTGGCGAGGTCGGCGGCGGCGGTCTCGTTGGTGAGCTTGCCCGCGTCGATGTCGCGGCGCAGCACGTCCAGGTAGGCCACGGTGCCGGGGGTGACGACCATGAGGTTGGCGGCCTCGCCGCTGGGGCGGAAGCTGCGGTGGAGGGTGACCGGCTCGGGGTGGCCGACGGTGTAGGCGGTGCCGGAGCGGTCCGCGGAGACGGTCAGGGTGACGGGCAGGAGCGGCCTGCGGTGCACGAGCCGGCCTCCGCTCACCACGGCGACCTTGCCACTGATCTGCTCCATCCAGTGCACGGCGGCGGCGCTGGGACGCCCGTCGGCGTCGAGGAGTTGCGCGTCGTCCTCGGTGTTGTCGCCGGAGACGTCGACGGGCCACGCGGTGTACACGTCCTCGACCTGGTCGAGGTGGTCGATCGCCCGCGCGGCGAGGAGGTTGCTGACACCGGGGCTGGCGCCCATGCCCACCACCGCGCAGACCCCGGTGGCCCGCGCCGTCTCGTCCAGCTCGAGCATGCGCTGGGTGGGTTCCCAGTCGTCGCAGATGTCCAGGTAGTGCGTGCGGGTGGTGATGGCGGCACGGAGCACGGCCATGCCGAACCGGTAGTACGGGCCGACCGTGTTGAGCACGATGTCGGCCTTCTCCATCGCGGCCCGCAGGGCGGCCTCGTCGGTCACGTCCACTTGCAGCGGTCGCATCCGCGTGCCGCTGTCGGCGAGACGGCGCACGAGTCCCTCTGCCGCCTCCAGCCGGCGGTCGGCCACCACGATCTCGGTCACACCGGACAGTCCGGTTGCCACACGGACCGCGACCGCCCCCATCGCTCCGGGGCCGCCGAGTGCCAGGATCCTCATCCACTCACTCCTTCTATCGAATCATTTACGATCGAATGCTATACGATCGTTTTTGATTCGAGCAATCAGTGGTTGTCAGGAAGGGAGGGACACCCATGTCCGAGAGGGCCGGGATATCGCCGCCGGAGCGTCATGTCTCCGTCGTCATCGTCGGCGCGGGTTTCGCGGGTCTCGGCACGGCCATCCGGCTGCTGCGGGAGGGACACCGGGATCTGCTGATCCTCGAGCGGTCCGACGAGGTCGGCGGGGCCTGGCGGGACAACACCTATCCGGGCTGTGCCTGCGACGTACCGTCCCGTCTGTACTCGTTCTCCTTCGCCCCCAACCCGGACTGGAGCCGGCGCTACGCCCCGCAGAGGGAGATCGCGCAGTACCTGCGACGGTGTGTCGAGCAGTACGCCCTGGAGCCCCACCTGCGGCTCGGCTGTGAGCTGCGGCGTGCCACCTGGGACGCCGAACGGCAACGCTGGGAGCTGCGAACCGGCCAGGGCACCATGTCCGCCGATCATCTGGTGATGGCGCAGGGGCCCTTGTCGGAACCCGCCGTCCCGTCGCTGCCCGGCATGGACGGCTTCGCGGGCGAACTGTTCCACTCCGCGCGCTGGCGGCACGACCTCGATCTGAGCGACAAACGGGTGGGAGTGATCGGGACCGGAGCGAGCGCCATCCAGTTCATCCCCCATCTCCAGCGCGAGGCACGCCAGGTGACCGTCTTCCAGCGGACCCCGCCATGGATCATGCCGCGCCACGACCGGCCCATCCCCGAATGGCGCCGCCGTCTCTTCCGACGGGTGCCACTGGTGCAACGGTTCGCCCGTCTCCGGGAGTACGCGATCCGTGAGGCGAGCCTGCCCGCACTGCTCGGCAACCGCGCCATGGCCGCCCTCGGGCGCAGGGAGGCTCTGGCCCACCTGCACCGTCAGGTCACCGATCCCGTGCTGCGGGGCAAACTGACGCCCGACTACGCCCTGGGCTGCAAACGGGTCCTCATGTCCGACGACTACTACCCTGCCCTCGGCGCGCCCAACGTGGACGTGGTCACCGAACCGATCGCCCGCATCAGGAAGGAGGCGGTGCTGACCGCGCCCGACGGCGACGCGGCACCGGAAGCCGCGGAAGGCGCGGTCCACCCCGTCGACGTACTGGTTCTCGGCACCGGCTTCCGGGTGACCGATGCCACCTACGCGCAGCTCATCGTGGGCGCGGACGGGCGGACACTGCACGACGTGTGGCAGGGGAGTCCACAGGCGTACCTCGGAACGAACGTATCCGGATTCCCCAACCTGTTCCTGATGGCGGGACCCAACACCGGAGTCGGGCACACCAGCCTCATCTACATGATCGAGTCACAGATCGACTATCTGCTCGACTACCTGCGGTTCGTGGGCGAGCGCCGGGTCGGCGCGGTGGACGTGCGCGCCGACGTCCAGCTCTCGTACAACACCGAACTGCAGCGGCGTATGACCCGCACGGTCTGGTCCGCGGGCGGCTGCGCGGGCTGGTACCAGGACCGTCAAGGGCGCATCAGCGCCATCTGGCCCGAGCCGACCTGGCGATTCCGGCGCAGAACCCGCGGCTTCGACCCGGAGCGCCACACGCTGACCGCACGGCCCAGCGGCTCGTCCGGCCCCGCACCCGACCGGCTCACGACGCGAACGGCCGACTGATCGGTGGGCGCCGGCTCCATGACAAGGCGTGGCCCGCGGTGGCATGTGAGCTGCTTGGCGCTGGACCGCACACCCGCCACCCGTCTGTTCGCCGTCGAAGCCCTGAGCACCCTGCCGCTCTCGATGTCCACCCTTCTCGTCACCACACCCGGCCACACCCATGTGCCGGACTGGGTGCAACTGTGGGGACTCGGTGTCCTGCTCACCATGACGGGCGCCACCGTCCACACGTGGCGGCTCACTCTCGCGCGGGGGCTCATGCCGTCCGCACACGAGAGCGCCGCACCGGGGGGAACCAGCCTGCGCCTTCGGCACCAGATGTCGGTGGAGCGCCGGTTGCGACGGATACTCCTGCTCTATCCGGCCGTTCTGGTCGTACTGCTGCCGGTGCCGGCGACCTGGGTGCGTTTCTGGTTCGTCCTGTCACTTCTGAGCATCCTGGGCGTGGCCTTTTCGATCGGCTTCCTGCTGCGTACGCACGTCTCCGCCGGCGGAATCGGCCGTTGCCGGATGCCGAGGCCGGGCCAGGGCATGCCTCGTCGGCGGTTGGCCGGCTGACCGAAGGCGTCTGTCCGGTGAGGACTCGCCCGGTCGTCGCCGGGGGTGTGCGGGTGGGCGGGCCGACAAGCGCGAGCGGGAACGGCCGTGGCCGTTCCCACCGGTCGGCGGGAGGCGGTGTCGCCTCGGGCAGGACCCCCGGCAGGTGAGGGCCTGGTACGGCACCGGGGCGACCCCTCGGTCGGCAGGACCGTCGCCCCTGGCACCGGCCTGCCTTGAGACGCCGAAGGTACCCTTCTTCAAACGATCGGAGACGTTCCGATCGCTCCTCGACTCAGCAGCCCTACGCGGCACCCCGATGAACCTTCCCGACGACGCTCGAAGGGCCCACCAACCCATGACCAGAGCCGATTCGCGCCGCGCTCCGGAACCGGCCGTCCAAGTCCCCACCCGGACCCTCGTCGAGGCACTGATCCGCACTGACCACACCGTCGACACCGGCGAGCTCTACGCCATCGCCCCACTGCTCGGCATGACCGACCAACAGGTGCGGCTGTGCGTCAAGCGGCTGGTCACCGAGGGGCGCTTCACCCAGGAAGGCCGGGGGCGCACAGCCGTCCTGCGGGCCACCGGTGCCACCGAGCGGGCCCTTGGGCCCGACGTCGAGTTCGTCGCCCACGCCTTCAGGCAGGACGCGGGCCTCGCACCCTGGGACGGCATCTGGCACCTGGTCGCCTTCGCGGTCCCCGAGACCGCCCGCACCGCACGCGACGCCCTACGGGCCGCGCTCACCCGGCTCGGCGGCGCCGCGGTACAAGGCGGGCTCTACATCAGCGCCAACGCCTGGGAACCCCATGTCGAAGACCAAGCCCGCCACCTCGACGTCCTCGACCACCTCACGCTGCTCACCACGGACGACCTGCGCCAGGGCGACGAACGCGACCCCGCCGCACTCGCCCGCACCCTATGGCCGCAGGAAGAGGTCGCCGACCGTTACCGGCGACTCGCCTCCGTCGCCCGACCGCGGTTGCGCCGACTCCAGGAGGACGCGGATCTCTCCGTACCCCAGCAGCTGACCATCGCGGTCGAACTGGCTGCCGAGTTCACCCGTGCCATGGAGCCCGACCCCCTCCTGCCCCTGGAGCTGCTGCCCCGGCCCTGGCCCGGCGCCCAGGCTCGTGAACTCGTCGCGCAGTGCTGGTCGCTCCTGGAGGAGCGCACACAGGGGAGCGGGCGCGTCAGCCTCTTCCACCTCTACCGCGGCGCGGTCCACCCGACAGCCGCCGTCGACTGAGACGCCGCGGCCCCGGCCGCTACGGGCGGCTTCGCCGCGCACACCAACCGCTCCCGACTGCGACGCGGCACAGGCGGCGAACCCCCGTCCGGGCCGCGGTCCAAGCCTGCGCCAAGGTCGGCTGTCGTTGATCCATGTGCCTTTCATGTGCACGTGTGCGTCAATGGAATTGAGCGAGCACTACCCTCAACGGCTCAGCGCCAGTTGTTGAATACGGCATCGCTGTTGAACACGGCGTCGCTGTTGAATACGGCATCGCTGTTGGATGCGTCATCGCTCATCGCCGCGGCCACCAGAGCCTGCGTGTCAATCGGAACCGCACCTCAGAGGAAGAGGAGAAAGGGTCATGACCGAGCAACTGAGCAGGGGCAAACCCGGCCACGACGAAATCGTGGCCCAGGTACGCGAAAGTCTCCAGGAATCCGGCATCGACTCCTTCGATGCGATGGTGGAACGACTGGCCGCGTCCGCACCCCGACTCACGCATGAAGATCACCTCATGATGATTGAAAACGCCGCGGTCGAGGACCAGCCACCGCCGCCGCCACACCAACCGCCCGAGATAATGGTGGTGATCGACGGCGAGACCAACGAGCCCGAAACGGTACGGGAATTCGACGGGCAACCGCTCTACTCGATGCCGGGCCTCGACGACAAGGGAAATGAAGTTCTCTACATGTTCACTTCCCTGAAGCGGCTCCGGGATCACCGGCTGACCGCTGCCCGCCACGGCGATACCGGAACGACCAACCCGGACTCGCTTTCGAACGTTTCCCACTACTACGAGCACGACGACCTCGGTGGGGACTGGCTCCAGAATGGCCCCGGGCGCGGCTGGAAGAATCTCAAGAAGGTGCCTCGCGGATTCCTGGGCCTGGGAGACTGGAACGACATCATCTCGTCGGTCGACTGGTGCCGATGGGACATCACGTTGTGGGACAGGCCCGACTGGGGTGGTAACCGGCTTGAGATCCCGGCCGGGTTCACACGCTTCCACCTGAGCAAGTTCGGGTGGAACGACTGCGTCTCCGCAACCGCGAACTGGGGAACTCGTTTCTGAACCGCCCCATCGTATGGGGGCTGGTGTCGGGGACCCCGGGCGAGAACACCGCCCGGACCGCGCCCCCTGATACGGCCACGGGCCCGACGGGGCACCGGTCACGCCGCCACGGAAATCGCCGAAACGCCGACATGCCCGGCACCTGTCCGTGGTGGCCCGCCGGTGCCCGACGGGCCCGTCGGCCCGCGCGTCCTCGAAGTGACCGTTGTACCGGCGGCCACACGGAGTCCCTCACGCCCAAACCAGCCGCGCTCTGTGCGCCCAATAGGTTTCAGCCGGCTCGGGCAGTGCGGTCAGCCGTTCGAGCCGGTCGGGGCTGAGGCTGAGGTGCGCCGCTCTGAGATTGCTGGTGATCTGCTCGACCGTGGCCGCTCCGGACAGGACGACATCCACCCAGGGCTGTGCGGCGACGGCCGCGAGTGCCACGGCATCACACGGGAGACCCGCCGACTGCGCGACCTCGCGCAGGGCGGCTGTTTCCGGCCCTGTGGCGTGGCGATCGGCCAGGCGGCCGTTGGCCAGGTCGAGTCGGCTGCCGAGCAGCGCGCGTGTCTCCGGCATGAGAGGGAGCCCGCGGCCGAGGTGACCGGGCCGGTGACCAGGCGGCCGACAGCCGGTACCGCCGGCCCGGCGGTGTCGGAGAGCCGCTCGCGGGCGCCGCGGGCCGCGCGGTCAGGTGCGGGCGTCGACCTCGCCGGCCAGCGTGAGTAGTGCGTCGGCCGCCGGACCGGAGGAGGCCGGGTTCTGACCGGTGATCAGCAGGCCGTCCTGTACGACGTACGGCTCCCAGTCGCCGGCCTTGGAGTAGGCGCCACCGAGCCGTGTGAGCTCGTCTTCGACCAGGAAAGGGACCACCTCGGTCAGCTCGACGGCGGCTTCTTCCGTGTTCGCGAAGCCGGTGACCTTCTTCCCTCGGACCAGAGGGGTGCCGTCCTCGCCGGTGGTGTGGCGCAGCACACCCGGTGCGTGGCAGACCAGTGCGAGTGGTTTCCCGGCACGGAGTGTCGCCTCGATGAGCCGGACGGAGTGTGCGTCCTCGGCCAGGTCCCACAGGGGGCCGTGGCCGCCGGGGTAGAAGACGGTGTCGAAGTCGTCGGCGGAGACGGTGTCGAGGCGCGCCGTGTTCGCCAGGGCGGCCATGGCTTCGGGGTCTGCTTCGAAGCGTCGGGTCTGGTCGGTCTGGGAGTCGGGCTCGTTGCTCTTGGGGTCCAGCGGCGGTCGCCCGCCCTTGGGGGAGGCGAGGGCGACGTCGACGCCGGAGTCCTTGAAGCGGAAGTAGGGGGCCGCCAGCTCCTCCAGCCAGAAGCCGGTCTTCCTGCCGGTGGTGCCGAGCTGGTCGTGCGAGGTGAGGACGATGAGGACTTTCACGGTGATCAGTCCCTTCCAGTGGACAGGTCGCCTTGGCTGAGATGCCCGGCCGTCTTCCTCCACGATTCCGCCACCCGCTCCCCCGCGCATCGCCGCCCGACAGCGCCTGGCGGCCGGAGCCGGCGTGCCGGGCCCGTCCGGGCTCCTCGCGCCCCCGCCCGGATTCGGCACTCTCCGCCGCCCACCGGTAGTCCCGGGCGATCGGTGCCACTGCCCACAGAAATACTCAGGGAGGGCGGGAAAGGGGGCAAATCGGCCCCATCATCGTTCGACCGCACAGGACGGTCGGTAAATCCCTCCTGATCTGCGGCTCAAAGCGTTCACCCCACCGACTGTCGTTGATCCAAGTGCCTTTCATGTGCGCGTGTGCGTCAATGGAATTGTGTGAGCGCTGCCCTCCACGGCTCAGCGCCCATTGTCGGAGACGGCATCGCTCATCGCCGCAGCCACCAGAGCCTGCGTGTCCGCCAGACCGCATCTCGGAGGAGAAAGGGTCAGGACAGAGCCGCCGAGCAAGGGAGAACCAGGCCACCAGGATTTGGTGGCCCAGGTACGCGAGGCGATGATCGACGGCGAGACCGACGAGCCCGGTAAAGCGCTTCACTCGACCTCACGGAATTTCGCGCCCCCGGAGATCGGAAACGAATGATTTCGTCGGTCGACTGGTGCCGACGGAACATCGCAATGCGGGAAAGGCGCGACCACGGACGGCAACCGACTCAGCATTCCGGCCGAGCGCATGCCATTTCACCTGAGCGAGATCGGGTGAAAGGACCGCGTCTCTTCATCCGTAAACCATAGAATCCGCTGAATTCTCGTGACCGAAAATCCGACCTGACGGCGCTTGGAACTCTGAACGCCGCTACTCAGGAAACTTGACGCGAGCAGCCATTATACCAGCGGTCGCCGAAAGTGTGATCGCGTGAATTCGGGTGGAGTCGATTGCGTTGATTACCACGCGGTGGTCCTTCCAGCACCCGCCCCGGCCCACGGCCACGGGAAGGTGCGGCTCCGATCGTGTCCACGCATCCTTGGACGGGTCTCCCCGCACAGGACGGGAACGTTCACAGAAGCGCCTGGACACGCGATCCGTCGGACAGGCCCCGGGCATCCTTCATGCCCACCGCCTCGCCCAGGGACCGGTAGCGGGCGGTCCACCGCCGGTCGGTGGCGGGCGAGACCCGGAATCGCCCGGCGGTCCGGCGTAGCGGCCGACCGTCCTCGGTCCTCCGGGCTCGCGGAGTCGCCGCGCAGCCGTGGCTGGGACGTCCCTTCCTGTCCTTTCCGGACCCCGGGGCGTTGGGGGATTCTCCGAAAGGAGCCGCAGGTGTCCGCTCTGCCCGTGAAATGGCGGCGCATGATGCGCCGGAGAGCCGAGATGCCCCTTCTTGGGGGAGTCCGGCCGCCCATCGTCGTTCTGTCGTTCCTTCTCCTCGCCATCGCGGGCTTCACCGCAGTCGCTCTCGGTCGCCCCGCCCAGGAGCGCGTTCCGGAGGCCGTACTCACCTCGCAGCAGCACGTCGCCGAGGACGGCGCGATCGGACTGCGTACCTCCATCGACGAGACCGTCGCCGATCTCACCCGGACCGTCGGCCTGCTCAGCGCCTCCGCACGGGAGCCGGCCGACGCCGTCCTCGACCGGGTCGGCGAAGCAGACCACCGCTGGAAGGGCACCGCCGTCGTCGACATCGCCTCGGGCAAGCTCCTCGCCGCCCGTGGCGAGAACGTGCCGCTGACCGGGATCGTCCGAGGGGCGCTCCCCGCGGACGGCGGCCTCACCCCCCGCATCGTGCGGACGGAGAACGGCGACTCCCGTCTCCTCGCGGGCGCCGTACTGGCCCGGAAGGGCGAGCCGGGGCGACTGGTCGTCGCCTCCAGCGGACTCAGAATCCCCGGCAACGGCCCGGACGGCTCCCGGACCCTGGCGGTCGTCGATCGGGACGCCCGGATCCTCGGTCACCAGCGCGGCCCCGGACACGGGCAGGCCGCCGGAACCGACCGGCAGCTCGGCGCACTCGCCGTGACGGCGGCCGCCGCGTCGCGAGAGCACCCCGTGAGCGCCCAGGATCCCGGCGCCGGAGGCTTCCGGGGCATCAGCGGCAGCCTCACCGGCGAATCCCACGACGGAGTCCGTACGGTCGCGGGGTACGCGGCCCTCGCCGCGCCCGAACCGGGCGGATCGACCGCCGCCACCGGCCTCGGCCTCACCGTCCTGACCACCACCGGGGTCGCCGAGACGCCGGCGACCGGCGGCGACCCCTGGTTCGGCCTCGTCGCCGCGGGCTCCCTCCTGCTCGTCGGCGGGCTCACCGTCGCCCTGCTGACCGGCGCCGTCCAGAAACCTCTCGTCCGGCTCGTCCTGGAGAGCCGGGGTCTCGCCCGCGGCGATCCGACCCGCCCCATCACCGTGCCCCTGCACGGCGAGGCGGCCCGCACGGGCCACGCCCTGGAGAGGCTGCGCAGGCAGCTCCTCGTGGAGAGAGCGCCACACGGCACGGCCCGGCTCCGGGAAGACCCCACCGCGCCCCCGCGCCGGCGCCTCTTCGGCACCCGCGCCGTACTCGCCCTCGCGGGCGTACTCCTCATGCTCTGGTCGGGCCCGCTGCTGCTGGCCCTCAACCGAGCCGGGGACTCCGTCGTCGTCCCGCGGCAGATCGTCTCCGACCAGCGCGAGCGCACCGCCACCCTCGCCGACCGGGTCCGCCGTGCCCTCAACGAGGGACAGACGGACCTGGTCCCGGCCGCTTCGCTCGTCGGCGACCGCACCGAGCGCTCCCGGATGACGGAGGTCCTCGACGAGACACTGGCCAGGAACCCGCGGTACGCGTCCCTCTACGTCGTCGACGCCCACGGCACCGTCCTCGCACGGGCGGGCGGCGAACCGAGCGGCGCCCGCGCCACGGAAGCCTCCGCCGTACCGATCCGGATCCTCGACGACCGGGCCAGAGCGCCGGTGATCGCCGCCACCGCCCCCGTTTCGGGACGCGAGGGGGCTGCCGTCGTCGGAGAGCTGCGGATCGGCTTCGTCAACGCCCTGCTCAAACGCCCCGGACTCGGCGAGGTCCGGCTCATCGACGCGGAGCGCCGGGTCATCGGCGCCAACACCGGTTATCGGGCGTTCGAGAAGGTGACCGGCTCCCGTGTCGACGGGCTCGTCGAACGCACCCGGCCGAAGGCCGGTGCGGGCCCGCGTCCGAGCGAGGCCGCCTACCGGGACCACGGCGAACTGCGGATCGCCGCCGCCGCGCCACTCGCCGGTACCGGCCCGGCGGCCTCGCTCGACTGGAGGGTGCTGAGCGAACAACCGGCGTCCGGACTCGCCATCGCCGAGTACAGCCGGGAGAACCGAACCGTACTGGCGGGCCTGTTCGGCGTCACCGCGGCGCTGCTGTGCCCGGGGTGGCTGCACCTGCTCGTGGCCCGCCCGCTGCGCGCCCTCGCCGACCAGGCCGAGGCGCTCGCGGACGGGGACCGCCGTACGGTTCTCTACCCCCGCCATCACGACGAGGTGGGCGCCGTCACCCGGAACCTGGAGATCATCCGTCGAGAGCTCGCCGGGCAGCGCGAGCCGGGCGGTGCGAGGACTCCCGCGGGAAGGAGCTGAACCACATGCTTTTCCTGTACACCGTGCTGGTGTTGTGCGGCGTGGTGCTGCTGGTGGCCGGTGTCGTCGAGCAGCGGCGGCACTTCGGCAACCTCGCGCGCATCCCGACGCGTGTCCTCGTCAACGGCATTCGCGGCAAGTCGTCGATCACCAGGCTCTGCGCGGGAGCCCTGCGAGGCGGCGGGCTGGCGACCGTCGCCAAGACCACGGGCACGGCGGCCCGGTTCATCCACCCGGACGCCTCGGAGGAGCCGGTCCACCGCAAGTTCGGCATCGCCAACGTCGTGGAACAGATCGGCATCGTCCGCCGCGCCGCCGCGTACCGCCCCGACGCCCTGGTCATCGAGTGCATGGCCGTGACACCGGCGCTCCAGGAGATCAACCAATCGAAGCTGATCCGCTCCACGATCGGTGTGCTGTGCAATGTCCGTGAGGACCATCTCGCCGAGATGGGGCCCACCCTGGACGACGTGGCCCGCTCGCTGTGCCGGTCGATGCCCGAGAACGGCGTCTGCGTCACCGCCGAGAAGGAACGCTTCCACATCCTCCAGGAGGAGGCCGACGCCCGTAACTGCCGGCTGGTCTACGCGGATCCGGAATCCGTCGGCGACGAGGAGCTGCGCGGCTTCGGCTGGTTCACCTTCAAGGAGAACGTGGCCATCGCCCTCGCCGTCGCCGAACTGATGGGCGTCGAGCGCACGACCGCCCTCCAGGGCATGTACGACGCCCCGCCGGACCCCGGTGTCCTCTCCGTCGAGCGCTATCTCACCGAGGACGGCAAGCGGCTGCGGTTCGCCAACGTCTTCGCGGCCAACGACCCCGAGTCGACGCTGATGAACATCAACCAGTTGCTCGACCTCGGCGCCGTCCACCGACCGTTGAACATCGTCGTGAACTGCCGCCCCGACCGGGTCGAGCGCAACGGCCAGATGGGTGCGATCATCCCCGAACTCGACCCGGAACAGGTCTTCGTGATCGGCCACCCGTCCAAGTCCGTCATCGACGCCATCCCCGCCGCGTCCCGTTCGCGGGCGGTCGACCTCGGCGGCGACCGCCGCGACCCGAAGGAGTTCATGGCCACGCTGATCTCCCGGCTCGGCCCCGACTCCTCCCTCGTCGCCATCGGCAACATCCACGGCCAGGGTGAGCTGCTGCTGGAGCACCTCGCCGAACTGCAGCCCGACGAGACGCCCGACGAGAGTGTTTACGACGCCATGGGCGCGCGTACGGGACCCGCCGACGGCCTGCGCGACGGCATCGAGCGGTCCGGTACCGACAGGGCCGCGGACCGGTCCCCCGCGTCCGCATCCCGGCACGGCCGGCCACGAGCCCTCCCGCTGCCGGCGCCCCGCCGAGCCGCGGCCGGGCGGTGCGGCCCGGATCCCGGCCGTGAGGCGCCGCCCGGCCCCCCGCCCCGCCGGCCCCTCCCCCGGCCGGCGGGCCGACGCGGAGCGACTCCGCGGACCATACGGGACCCCTGTCCCGTCCCCCGACCCCGCCCGCGCCCCCGCTGAGGAGCAGCAGGGGCACTGCCCTGGAGGAGCGCGTTGAACCGAACCGTTCTCACTCCGGAGATCGCCGCCATCGGTATCGCCCTGGGCCTGCTCTTCTCCCTGGTCTGCTACCTCACGACCAATCTCTCGCCCGGTGGCATGATCACGCCTGGCTGGCTCGCCCTCACCCTCGTCGAGGACCTCCAGCGCGCCGCCATCGTCACCGGCGCCAGTGCCCTCACCTTCGCGACGACCCTGGTCACGCAGAGATTCGTCATCCTGTACGGCAAGAGGCTGTTCGCCGCGGTCGTCCTCACCGGCGTCGTCGTCCAGGCCACGGCCACGATCGCGCTCTCGCTCACCTTCCCGCTGCTGTACAGCAGCCAGACCCTCGGCTTCATCGTCCCCGGTCTGATCGCCTACCAGTTGGTCCGCCAGCCCAAGGGACCGACCCTGCTCGCGACCGGATCGGTGACCTTCCTGGCCTACGTCGTGCTCACCACCGGCATCCTCCTCGGCGTCATGCCGTCGGTGTGAACTCCCGCCCGAGGCCCTGTTCATGGAGCCCCGGGGGGAACCGTCCGCGTTCATGGAGCCCCGGGGGAACCGTCCGCCGTCCGGCCCTCGTCGTAGGAGTGCGGGGCGGGCGGCGCCGGTGTGGAGCCGCGCCGCCGGAACGGGATCGGCGAGGGGGACACCGGGTGGGTACGGGAACGGTACGGATCGACGGGAACAGCCTGCTGCTGGGCGACGGGGCGTGCGTCCGGTTCATCCGCACCCTGCGACTGCCCGAAACGGGCACCCATCCCCTGCCTCCGGGGCTGGGCGAGTTCCCCCTGCGGCGCGTGGAGGACCACGCTGCCTCGGTGCCGCCCGCCATGCGGGAACGCGGCGGCGTCATGCTCCCCATGTACCTGCGCGAGGCGATGTGGCTGAGCTTCACCGGCAGCCGCGAGCCGACGGCGCTCCAGGTCGGCGTCGGCAAGGTCTGCGCGGTGTCGGGCGAGCCCTGGGGCGACGGCCTCACGAGCCGTCCGCAGAACTACGTCGTCGTTCCTCTGCAGCCCTGGCTCGACGGCATCAACTCCGGTACCGGGACCGTCCGCCAGTTCGTCGCCGTCCCGCTGGGCCTCGGGGCGACGGTGGAGGGCCAGGTCACCGGGGAGGAGACCTGGGGCGGGATCCAGCTGCGGTCCTTCCCGCTGGCGGCCGGGGCGCTCGCCGCCTGGCGCGAGGAGGAACGCCGGAAAGCCGAGCGGATTCCGCGTCGGCCCGCGACGGCGTACCCCGAAGAGCTCGACGCACCGGACTTTCTCATGGCGCCGGGTGCCGCACCGGCGACTTCCTCCGGATTCGGGGCGGCCCCCGCGCCCGCCCCCGCGCCCGCGGCGCCGGGGAGTCCGCCACGGGCCCCCGCGCCCGTGCCCGCGATGGGGCTCGGCGCGGGCGGCACCATGCACCAGGAGGTCTACCGGGACGACCGGCCGCCCGCCGACTGGGCGGACGAATACTCGGCGCGGGTGTTCGTGCACCTGGTGACGCCGCCGCAGTGGCGCGCGATCACCGGAGAGGAACCGCCCCCGTCGCCCATCGACCGGGCCGCCTACACAGAGGCGGGGCTGCCCTGGTACGAGTACGGTGACGACGACGCCACGGACCTCGCTCCCGCCCCGGAGCTGATCGGCGTCAAACCGGTAGGAGAGTGGATCGGCGACGACCACGCCCCCTGGACGGCCCCCGGCCCGCACCAGATCAAGCCACTGGGCGACGCCGCGCCCCCCGGCAGCCCGGTGGCCGACGGCGACTGGTGAACCGACGGACCACACCGACTCCCCGTCCGGGGAGCCGGCCCGGTCCTCACCGCTGACGACGACGTATGCGCGCGACCGGCCGTCCTGACGAACCGTCACGCGGCGAATCCGCATATCGTGCGGCTTTCCCGCGGAATGACGGCCACCGCACCCTTCCATATGCCCCACAGGCGGACTTCTCGACGCGGGGCCCGGTCGCCGGACCGGGCCCGCGCCCCCACCCGGCCGCATCCCGCCAAGATGCGGGACGCGCATTGACCCCCGTGATCCATTTCTTCTAACGTTCCACACGTCTAGCCACGTCCATGACAAAGTCGTCAGACGGTCGGCACAGCTTCCCCCCACCGTTCTCCCTCCCCCACGAGGAGACCAGATGACCGTTTCCCAACGTCCCCGTGCCCGCTTCCGGGCACTCATCGCCGCGGCGTGTACGGCCGCGCTCGGCGCGACGCTGCTCACCGGGGTCCAGACCGCCGCGGCGAAGACGCCTGACACCGCCCCTGTGGTGAAGGCCGCGGCCCCCGCCGCGCCCGCCGCCGCCGGAGACAAGGTGATCGGCTACTTCGCCCAATGGGGCATCTACGCCCGCAACTACCACGTCAAGAACATCGCCACCTCGGGCTCGGCGTCGAAGCTGACGCACATCAACTACGCCTTCGGCAACGTCCAGGGCGGTCGGTGCACCATCGGCGACTCCTGGGCCGACTACGAGAAGGCGTACACCGCGGACCAGAGCGTCGACGGCGTCGCCGACACCTGGGACCAGCCGCTGCGCGGCAACTTCAACCAGCTCCGTAAGCTCAAGGCGCAGAACCCCAACCTGAAGATCCTCTGGTCGTTCGGCGGCTGGACCTGGTCCGGCGGCTTCGGCCAGGCGGCGGCCAACCCCGCGGCCTTCGCCGAGTCCTGCTACAACCTGGTCGAGGACCCCCGGTGGGCCGATGTCTTCGACGGCATCGACATCGACTGGGAGTACCCGAACGCCTGCGGCCTGACCTGTGACACCAGCGGACGGGACTCCTTCACCCGGCTGATGTCCGCCCTGCGCGCCAAGTTCGGCGGCAGCAACCTGGTGACCGCGGCGATCACGGCCGACGCGTCCGCGGGCGGGAAGATGGACGTCGCGGACTACGCCGGCGCGTCCCAGTACGTCGACTGGTACCTCCCGATGACGTACGACTTCTTCGGCGGCTGGGCGGCCCAGGGCCCGACGGCCCCGCACTCGCCGCTCACCTCCTACCCGGGCATCCCGCAGGACGGCTTCAACTCCGACGCGGCGATCCAGAAGCTCAAGAGCCAGGGCGTGCCCGCCTCCAAGCTGCTGCTCGGCGTCGGGTTCTACGGGCGCGGCTGGACCGGAGTGAGCCAGGGCGCACCCGGCGGCACGGCCACCGGACCCGCTCCCGGACGGTACGAGCCCGGAATCGACGACTACAAGGACCTGAAGACCCGCTGCCCCGCCAACGGCACGGTCGGCGGGACCGCGTACGCCCACTGCGGCAACGAGTGGTGGAGCTATGACACCCCGGCCACCATCGCCGGGAAGATGAACTACAAGAACCAGCAGGGCCTGGGCGGCTCCTTCTTCTGGGAGCTGAGCGGTGACACCGCCGACGGCGAGCTGATCAGGTCGCTCCGCTAGGACCGAGGGTAGAACCGAGAGCGGCACTGTACGACCGAGGGTGGGGAGCCGGACCGGCTCCCCACCCTTGCCGTGCTCCCCCACCGGCGCACGACCGGCTTCCGCACCCCTGCTCTGGACGCCCTGGCGCGGGAGCCGACGGCGCGCACCGGCTCAAGCGGCACTTCGACGACGTACGGACGGTGTCCTGGCAGGACCGGCTCCGGTTCACCGCCCCCGAGCCCTCACGTGCTGCCACGAGGCCGGCCGCCATCACTGCCGCGCCTCGTCCGAGCCCGACGAACACGTGGACAACGGCTTCTTCCACGAGCTGCGCCACCGCGTCCACGCGCAGGTCACCGAGGCGATCGGCCGGCCGGGTACTTCGCGGTGACGAAATACACCGGATCCTTCCTGTGCCGGTGAACACCAGGTCATTTCGGGTCCGGCGCGTTGATAACGTCGAGGCACACCGCGCCGGCCGGTTCGGTGCGCCGTGCGACCGAGAGAGACCTGATGCCCCCGACGATCCGCAGGGCTGTGATCCCCGCAGCCGGACTCGGCTCCCGCCTGCTGCCCCTGACCAAGGCCATCCCCAAGGAGATGCTCCCGGTCGGCGACATGCCGGTGATCGAGCACACGGTACGGGAGCTGGTGACGTCCGGCATCACGGACATCACCATCGTCGTCTCCGGCGGGAAGTCCCTGATCCAGGACCACTTCCGCCCCAACCCCGCCCTGGTCGAGCAGTTGCGTGCCGACGGCAAGACCGCGTACGCGGACGCGGTGGAGGAGGTCGCCGAACTGGCCCATCAAGGGCATATCACCTATCTCGACCAGCACGGCCCGTACGGCAACGGAACCCCGGTGCTGAACGCGGCCCGCAACGTCGGCGACGAGCCCATGCTGGTCCTCTGGCCCGACGACGTGTTCGTGGCCGCGGTGCCCCGCGCCCAGCAGCTGATCCGCGCGTACGAAGCCACGAGCTGTCCGGTGCTGGCCCTGATGCCGATGGACCGCTCGGAATCCCACCGCTACGGCGTGCCCATGGTCAAGGAGGACCTGGACGGGGGGCTGCTGCGGATCAGCGGCCTGGTCGAGAAGCCGAAACCGGAAGACGCCCCCTCCACCTACGCGGCCATCGGCGGCTATGTCGTCACCCCCGCCATCATCGACGAGCTGCGCGAGCAGACCAAGCGCTGGTACGAGCACCGGACCGGCGAGGTCTATCTGACCGACGCCATCAACGCCTACGCCAAGACCGGGACGGTGTACGGGCAGGTCATCTCCGGACGCTGGTACGACACCGGGAACCCCGCGGACTATCTGGTCGCGCAGATGGCCTCGGCGCTGGCCCATCCCGAGTACGGACCGGTCCTCCGCCGGCTCGCCCGCGAGCTCGACAGCGACGACCGGCCGGAACCCGACACCACCACCTGAACGCCGCTCCCGGCGGGGGCCCGCCCCGACACGGCGAGCGGCAGCGGCGCATGGGAGGGGATCAACGGCCCAGGCGCACCGCCGTTCCGGGCGCACCGCCGTTCCGGGTCAGCGGGTGACGATCAGTCGCGCCATCCGGTCCAGCGCCGCCTCCCAGCGCGCCTGCCTGCGCTCCCGGTCGGCCCGGTCCGGCCGGGACCGCTGGCGCACGCGGATCACCGTCAGCCTGGGCCCGCGCCCGGCCGCCGACAGGCCGACCGAGATCACGACGTGGGTCGCGTCCAAGGTCAGTTCGACGTAGTGGCCCAGGTGGTTGATCCGTATCTCGCCGGTGTAGCCGTCCGCGGTCTCGTACGGCTCCCAGTCGCTGTCGCCCGCCCCTTGGTCCGGCGAGGCGGGAGGGAGCCGCACCCCGTTCCCGAGCCAGCAGGCGAGCCCCACAGGGCCGATGAGGAAGTCCCAGACCGCCGCCGGGTCCCAGTGGAGCACGACGAGAACGACCAACTCCTCCTGGCCTCCGGCCGCCGCCGGGATCACCCGGGAGGATGCGGGCAGACGCAGCCGGCTCAGGTCCGGTTCGGGCCGACGGGACACCGGATCGAACCGATGGCGGGGTCGGGGCGGTTCGGCCGGGTGCATCACTCGTCACCTCCGGGAGCCGCACCCTGGCGGGTGCGGTGCGCGCATGCCTCGTGAAGGTTCCCACAGCACTCCCGGCGTCACCAGCGACGGCGGCCCGGCCGCGAGGTGCCGACGACGATCAAACTCGACGCGGCCCGGCGGAAGTTGGAGAGCCACGGGTCGTCGGGCGACCGTTCCCCGGACGACGCGGCCCGTAGGGCGACTGGACCGGAGCGATGGCAGAGGGGCGGGCGTGCTGTACGCGGCGGGTCGGGGGTGTCGCCGGGTTCACCGCCCGCCGAGGGCACCGGACACTCCGACGGCTCGGACCGGTCGGGATCCCGGACCGGCGAACCGGCCTGCTTCGCAGGGGGCATTCTGGGGGCTGCCGTCCTGCCCCTTGGGGGCGTAGGGGCCCGGCCGCCGCACATTCCAGCCGGGCCGCAAGGGTGCTACACCTTGCAGAAGCCTTCCTTGAGGGCCTGGTTGAGCTGCTTGCCCTGCGTCTCGTCGGTCTTGACGCCGTTGTAGCTGAAGCGCTGCGACGCGAGCAGGTCCAGCTTGGGTGCTTTCGCGTGGATCGCCGCGCACTGGTTCAGGGCGGCCGTGACGGCCTTGGCCTCGTGCTTGGCCGCGTCCGGCGCGGCCTTGGCGATGGCGGCGATCAACGCGGTGCGCTCGGCCCCGGTGGGGTCCTCCGGGACTCCGGCGGCCTCGCGGGCGGTGGCCTGCTGCTCTTTCGTCATCGCGTCGGAGCCGCTGCCAGCGTCGGAGCCGGCGTCGGAGCCGCTGTTGGCCGCGGGCTTGTCGGCGACCGGTTTTGCCGGTTCCTCTTCGGCGCTGCACGCCGTCAGCGCCAGCAGTGCGGCGGCGGCGAAGGCGGCCGTGGTGATGCGGGTACGCATGTTTCTCCCAAGGGGCGGTCGATGGACGGCCCCATCATGGAGGACCCGCCTGTGTGACGCATGGGAAACGGCGAAGGTGGTGTCTTTCGTCGCATCCGTGCTCTTCGATCACCCGCTGATCACGACCGGCCCGCCGACCGTCGGCCCCGGCGGAGAGACCGCCTGCCGGATCGCCTTCGGGGACACGGCCCGCGCCACCCACCGCCCCGCCCGTCGCCGTCGGGCTCCCCGACCGGCGTCGGGCCGACCGACGCGCCGGATCCACAACGCTTCGGGATCAGGAACGGGGAACGCCGACGGGGGTGAGCGCCAGGAGCGCCATATCGTCGGTGACGTTGCCGTTGGTATGCCGCTGGACGTCACCGATCACCGTCTCCAGGAGAGCGCCGGGTGTGGTGAACGGCCGGCCCGCGAGCCCGATGACCGGGTCGTAGAAGACACCGCGGCGGTCGCGGGCTTCGGTGAGGCCGTCGGTGTAGAGCAGCACGGTGGATCCCCGGGGCAGCGGGTACTCCTCGGTCCGGGCCGGTGTTCCGACCAGTCCGGTCATTCCCAGTGGCAGCGCCGGCCGGGCGGGCAGCAGGAGGCGGGGTGTGGCGCCGGCCCGCAGCAGCAGCGGACCGGGATGGCCCCGGCTGACGAGCCGTACCACCGAGCCGTGGTGCGGGATCTCGGCGAGGACCGCGGTGGCGAACGACTCGTCACCGTCCTGGTCGTAGCGCCGTTCGGCCTCGCGGGCCAGGGCCCCGTCCAGCCAGTCGGCCACCGACTCCAGGCTGCTCTCCCGCTCCGCTGCCTCACGGAATGTCCCGACGGCCACCGCCACCATCCCCACAGCACCGAGCCCCTTGCCGCGCACGTCCCCCACGACCAGCCGCACCCCGTACGAGGTGTCCTGCACGGCGAAGAAGTCGCCGCCGATCAGGGCGTCCGCCACCGCCGGCACGTAGCGGGCCGCGATGAGCAGACCGCCCAGCTCCCGCGGCGGAGCGGGCAGCACGGCCTGCTGCGCCGCTTCGGCGATCTGCCGGGCGGACGCCAGACGCTCGCCGCCCCGCCGGATCAGCCCGTTGATCAACAGCGCCAGTACGGAGACCGTCAGCAAAGTGAACTCTTCCGTGTAGGCTTGCGCCTCGGTGAGGGTGCTGTCATGAACATGCAGTACGGTGACAGCCATCGTCGCCGCCAGTCCCGTCACCAGCGTGCCGGCGAACGAGGCGAACGGCGCGGCGGCCAGCGGCGCGGCGACGAACAACGGTGCCGCCGTGAACTGCCGGGGCGTCACCAGCGCGTACAGCGCGCCCCCGGCGATCAGCAGCGCGGGCAACAGCCGCACGAACCACTGCAACCACTGCCGCCTCACGGACCCACTCCCTCCCATCCGGCGGAGACCACCACAGCCGCTCCAGCCTGCGCCCGGCCCGCCCGTACGTCGACCCGGTAGAGCCCAAACAGACCAGCCCGCCGGCCGCGACGGCGCCCGGCCCGCCCCACGCGGACCTCGTGACGGACTCCTGGACGCCGGCAGGCGACACACGGCGCGACGCGCACCGTCCGGGCAGGCCGATCGGACGCCTGGACCACCCGGGCACAGCCGCCCCCGCTTGCCGCCTCCCGGATCTTCAGAACTCGGAGAACTCCGGGGCCGTGATCCACCGGTTCACCGCCGTCGCCGTACGTGCCGGAGCCCCGCCGCGCAGAGCGGCCGGCTGTCGCGCAGCCGCGTCACCGGCCGTACGAAGCGTCGGCCGGGTCCGGTCCGGGGAACTCTCACCCCTCCCCCGCCGACCCGCGTCAGAACGACCGCTCTCTCAGATCGGAACCGCCAGACGACAGATGACAGACCTTCAGAAACGGCGTCGTGCGGTGTTTTCCCCGGCCCTCACCCGCCCGCGCCGGGGCCGACGGAGTGAGCACAGGACGTCAATCGCCCGGACAGACCAACACGCGCTCAACCAGCCGCCGCACCAAGCCACTTACGACCGCGCCGGACGCCGTCCGGGCATCGTATGGGGCCCCGTTTACGTCCACTCGGCCCTCTCCCGCCCCCTCCCCTACGTGTCCGAAATGGCAGATAAAGGGATTATCGGAGTGTCCACCCACGGACCGGCCCCTCAGCCGATGTCTCAGAGATAGGGAACGACATGACCACGCGCAACATCGCCATGACAGCCGCAGTCGCGGCCGCCGCGGCGCTCGTCGCCACAGGCGTCACCTACGCCTCCGCTGCCGCGGCCCCCGAGACGACCTCCGCCGTCCACCAGGCCGCCCTCACGGCGATCCCCGCCGGCAGTGACATCGGAGGCTCCCGCGACAAGGAGGACGAGGACCGCGACCGCGGCAAGGAGCACGAGCGCGGCAAGGAACACGGTCGTAAGCACCACCACCACCGCCACCACCACCATCACCACCACCGTCACCGCGAGGGGCGGATCGACTTCAACGAGCGGACCTACTCCGCCCACCCCGGCGGCTGCATCACCGTTATCAGCGGGCTCGGCGCCAAGACCTTCAACATCCGCAACGAAAGCCACCGGACCGTCGAGGTCTTCCGGGGCGCCACCTGCGACAACGGCGCCCCCCTCGCCACCGTCGGTCCCTGGAGCTCCAGCAACGGCGTCATGCCCCACGAGCACGACCGCCACCACGGCAAGGAAGGCAAGGAAGGCAAGGGAGGCAAGGAGGGCAAGGAGGGCGACCTCGGCGACGGCGGCCTCCACGTCCGCCACGGCGTCGTCGGCAGCTTCCGCGTCATCCACGAGCACCGCCACCACCACCACGAGCGCCGCCACCACCACCACCACGAGCGTCACCACGAGGAGGAGCGCCACCACGAGGAGGAGCACCACGAGGAAGAGCGCGGCAAGTAGCCACACCAACAGCAACAGCAACAGCATGGAGACCCCGGCCCGCCGCAATCGGGCCGGGGTCTCCCGCACACAACACCACACCAGCGGCGAACCCAACACCCGAACAGCCCATCCCCACCGCGCGCGCCGACACCGCACGGAACAAGCCCACACCCTCCTTGTCAACGCACCCCATCACCCCTGAGAGAGCCATGAAACTGCTGTCCAAACCACTCAGGCAGCCCAAGAAGGCGACCGAGACGGCCATGTCCCGACTTCTCCAGCAGAGCATCGACACCGCGGCCCACTGGGCGAAAACCATGCCCAGGGAAGCCGCCCGCCTCGCGCACCGAGCGCGTCTCTACACCCTCGCCTCGGCGACGCTCAGCCTCACCACGGCACTGCTCGCCTGGCCCCTCATCGCCGGCATTCCGCCGCTCTACGCGCAGACACTGATCTCCACCCTCTCCGCTCTCGCCGCACTCACCCTCGCCGCCCCCCACGTCACCGGTCTCCACGACCGCGCCACCGAAGCCATCAAGCTCTGCAGCGCCTACACCGCAATCCACCAGGACCTCCTCCACACGCAGAGTCAACTCACCACCGGAACCGACACCAACACCGCCCACGCCACAGACGCCCTCCACCGCTATCAGCTCATCCAGCAACGCAGACACACCCTCACGAACCCCGGCACCACACCGCACAACACCGCGCTGCCCGCGCTGCCCGTGCTTCCCCAGTGCCGCGAAGCCGATCCCGCAGAGAGCCAGATGGTCCTCATGGGAGGAAATGTGATCACGGCCGCCCCCGGGGAAGAGCCGCTGACCTCGCGCGAGGGTGCGGTGTGGACGCGTCGCGCGTCCGGCTCGCAGCAGCGGATCAAACGTCTGACCGCCGGAGCCGGGCGGGCATCCGGAATCCTCGGGCGATTGCGTCCGGCCGACCGAGGCGAATGGAGAACCGCCGAACCGACCGGGAGCCGGCCCAGCGTCTGAGACCGAGACCCCTGAACCTCTGACGGCCGGCCCCGCGCGGCCCCGGCGCGACGGGGTGACAGGGCGACAGGGCGACAGGGCGACGTTCAGGGCGTAGGGCACCGGCGGTCGAGCGCTCTGCCGTGTGGGCCCTACGCCCCCTCCCTACGCCCCCGGCACGGCGCTCCCCCAGGGACACGCGGCCTCGCGGATACCCCAACTCCGCTTCGGAGTACGTCGGCGACAGCAGCGTCGGCGTCCGCGTCGGCGGGGCTCACCTGACCAGCCCTTCCGCTGTTGCCGGGCCCGTCGCCGGGGCGGAGCGTGGAGGGAGCCCCGTTCCCAGGGAGAAGGGCTGGTAGGCCGTGACGGACAAGAGAGCCAAACGCATCGCGGAGTTCATCGAGCCGCTGCGGGTGGAGCCGGGTACGGAGGTGAGTCTCGCCGAGGACTTCGACCCCCGCTACAAGGCCCATCTCAAGAAGCGGCAGGGTGCGGAGCTGCTGCGGACCGGCGTCGAGCTGCTGTCCGAGTACCAGGCGCGGCTGGCCGCTCAGGACACGTACGGCGTGCTGTTCTGTCTCCAGGCCCTCGACGCCGGAGGCAAGGACGGCACGATCCGTCATGTGATGAGCGGGATGAATCCACAGGGGGTGCAGGTCAGCAGCTTCAAGGTGCCGTCCGCGGAGGAGCTGGACCACGACTATCTGTGGCGGTACGCCCGCAGGCTCCCCGCGCGCGGGGAGATCGCGGTGTTCAATCGCTCGCACTACGAGGAGGTCCTCGTCGTCCGGGTGCACCCGGACGTGCTGGACCGGCAGAGGCTGCCGCCCAGCGCGCGGCGCGCGGGAATCTGGAAGCGGCGCTACCGGGAGATCAACGAGTGGGAGCGCTACATCACCGACAACGGGTTCAAGGTGGTGAAGATCTTCCTCAATCTGTCCAAAGAGGCGCAGCGCACCCGCTTCATGAAACGGATCGACCTCCCGGAGAAGAACTGGAAGTTCTCCGCGGCCGATGTGCGCGAGCGACGGTTCTGGGACGACTACCAGCACGCGTTCTCCGAGATGCTGTCCGCCACGAGCACCGAGTGGGCTCCCTGGTACGTCGTGCCGGCGGACCGGAAGTGGTTCGCGCGGATCTGCGCGGGGGCCGTTCTCGTCCACACGCTGATGGAGATCGATCCCCAGTACCCCACGGTCGGTGAGCAGGCCCGGAAGGATCTGCGCACCGCCAGGCGGGAGCTGGAGGAGGAGGCCCCGAAGGGGGCTCCGGCGGATCCGTACGCGGCGTCCCGTCCGGGCGCGGTGCGCGCGGAACGCAAGGGGCGAGCCGGGCGCAAGGGGCGAGCCGGATCCGAGGAGTGACGATGGCCGTACAGCCGGGCCCGGCGAGCCCTCAGCCCCCAGCCGCGACACACTGGTACGCGCGCTCGCCGCAGGATGTCGCATCGGCGTTCGCTGTGGATCCGGCCGTCGGCCTGCCGGCGGCGCTGGCCGCCGATCTGCTGGCGGCGAACGGGCCGAACGCGCTGCCCGAGGAGAAGCCGCCACCGGCCTGGCGACGCTTCCTCGACCAGTACCGCAGCTATATGCAGATCATCCTCGTGGTGGCGGCGGTCGTCTCGCTGGCGATCGGGCAGTGGAGCACCGGAATCCTGCTCGTCCTGCTGACGCTGCTCAACGCGGTCGTGGGCCTCCGTCAGGAAGGCAAGGCGGAGAGCGCGATGAACGCGCTCAAGTCGATGATGAAGGCGACGGCGCGGGTACGGCGTGACGGAACCGAATCGGAGATCCCCGCCGAGCAGCTCGTCGCGGGCGACATCGTGCTCATCGCCGCCGGGGACCAGGTCCCGGCGGACGGACGTATCGTCGCGTCGAGCGCCCTCCAGATCGACGAGTCCGCGCTGACAGGGGAGAGTGTGCCCTCGGCGAAGGACTCCGGCACGCTGCCGGAAGACGGCCTGGGCCCCGGGGAACAGTCGAACATGGCGTTCATGAACACCCCGGTCACGCACGGCAGCGGCGTTCTGATCATCACCGGCACGGGAGCCGGCACCGAGCTGGGCAAGATCTCCGGAATGCTCTCCGCCACCCGGAAGGAGGATTCACCGCTCACCAGGCAGCTCAACAGTCTGACGCTGTGGATCGCGGGCGCCGCCGGTCTGACCATGATCGTGATGTTCGCCCTGGGGCGTACCCGAGGGCAGGCGTGGGACACGCTGTTCGTCAGCGCGGTCTCCCTCGCCATCGCGGCCATTCCCGAGGCGCTGCCGACGGTGACGCAGGTGATCCTCTCCGTCGGCAGCCTCAGCCTGGCGAAGCGGAACGCCATCGTGAAGGAGCTGCCGTCCGTCGAGACGCTGGGTTTCACCTCGGCGATCAACTCGGACAAGACGGGCACGCTGACGATGAACCAGATGACCGTGGTCGAGGTGGTGACCCCCACCGACCGGTACACCGTCTCGGGCACCGGGTATGGACTCGAAGGAAGAATCCATCGCGCCGCGGGATCCACGGCGAGCGTCGAGGACGCGATCCTCCCGTTCCTGGTCGCCAGCGACGCGAGACTGGTGGACCGTACGGTCGTGGGCGATCCCACGGAGGGCGCGCTGCTGGTCCTCGGTCACAAGGCCGGGCTCGCGATCGACGCCACCCGGCAAGCTCTCCCGCGGCTCGCGACGCTGCCGTTCGACCCGGATTACAAGCTGATGGCCACCTTCAACTCGACGGCCGACGACTCCGGCCGCCCGGTGGTGCGGTGCTTCGTCAAGGGCGCGGCTCCGGCGGTGACGGCGCGGGCGGCGACGGCGCTCTCGGCCGGGCGGACCGTCCCATGGGACGCGGAGCTGAGCCGGCACGCCCGGGAGGAGACGGAACGCATGGGCGGCGAGGGCCACCGGGTGATGGCCGCCGCCACCCGTGATCTCGACCCCGCCGGCTTCGACCCGGACGGCGACCTCCTCGCGTATGTCACCGGGCTGCGGATGACGGCCCTGGCCGGCATGGTCGATCCGCCGCGCGACGAGTCCCGGGCGTCCGTGGCCGCCGCGCAGGACGCCCACATCCGGGTCCGCATGGTGACCGGGGACGATGTCACCACCGCCGCCGCGATCGCCCGCCGGCTCGGCATCCCCGGCGACGCCGTCCTCGGAGCGGATTTCGCCGCGCTCCCGGAAGACGAGCGACTGGCCCGGATCGACTCCATCGGGGTGGTGGGACGGGTCGCGCCGGAACACAAGGTGCTGCTCGCCGACACGCTCAAGAAGAAGGGTGACGTCGTGGCGATGACCGGCGACGGCGTCAACGACGCTCCCGCGATCAAGGCCGCCGACATCGGCATCGCGATGGGCAGCGGCACGGACGTGGCGAAGAACGCCGGCCGGATGATCCTCTCCGACGACAACTTCGCCACGATCGTCTTCGCGGTGGAGGAGGGCCGGAAGCTCTACGACAACCTCACCAAGTACATCCGCTTCGTCCTTCTGCTGCTGGTCGCCTTCGTCCTGACGTTCCTCGGCGCGACCGTCCTCAACATCGCGGCCGGTGAGCCGTTCACGCCGGCTCAGGTCCTGTGGATCCACTTCATCGTCAACGCCCCCTTCGGCTTCGCCCTCGGCTTCGACCGTGAGAGCCCCGGCCTCATGCGGCGCCTGCCGCGTCCTCGGGGGGAGTCGGTGCTGACCGGGCCGCTGCTGATCACCGTCGGGCTCGCCGGACTGGCCGTCACGGCGCTCCTGCTCGCGCTGATCGAACTGGGTGAGCGTCGCTTCGGCAGTGTGGAGACGGGCAGTTCGATGGCGTTCACGGCCTTCGCCCTCTGTCTGATCGTCGCCGCGTTCGAATGCCGCAGCGAGACGGAGTCCGTCCTTCGGGCGTCCACGTTCGACAGCAAGCAGATGAACTGGGCGGCACTGGGCGAGTTCGTGCTCGCCGTCCTGGTGACCCAGATGGACGCGTTCCGCCACATCCTGGGCACCACCCGGCTCGAACTGCGGCAGTTCGGCTGGGCCCTGCTGGCGGCGCTCACGCTTCTGGTCGCCTGGGAGGCGGGCAAGCTCATCGCCCGCAGGACGCGGCGGACACGTGCGGCGGCGCGGGCGCGGCCGGCGGTGCCGGCGTTCCAGACGCCCGGCTGACGGCAGCCGTCGAGTGGGAGGAGGCGGCCGCCGTACCGGGCGGCGGCGGTCAGTGCGGGCCGACCGTGGAGGCGGGTGGAGTCCAGCGGCGGGTGCGGGGGACGGTGGAGGAGACGCCGAAGTCCTTCTTCAGCTGTTCCGGAACGGCGTAGTGCATGACTCGGCCACGGGTGAGCGACGACAGTTCGAATACGGTCGTGAGGTGCCCGAGCCGGTCCAGGGCCCATGCGCCGAGGGGGGACCGGTCCTCGATGGTCTCCAGGACGCCCAGCAGTTGCGGCACGGCCCGCACCACCGAGTCCCAGGCGGTGCTCGGTACGTCCAGCCAGTCCGCGCACGTGTCGCCGATGAGGTAGCGGATCAGCGCCGGGACGACCGGATCGAAGAAGGTGCCGGGAACCACTTCCTCGTAGAGGTCGATCAATTGCCGGGTGAGGCGGGCCCCTTCCTCGCTCGGCCCCATCTGCCCGGTCATATACAGATCGAGGAACTGCCGGGCGGACTCCAGGTCCTCGGGTGCCTGGTCCTGCTGGACGCCGAGCATCGCGCCGACCACGCGCCAGGCGTAGAAGTACGCCTCGGCGCCGTCGACGCTCATGTGGATGCTCAGCCGGTGCAAGGTGTCCAGTACCAGCAGGGAGAAGAACATCTGCCCGCCGATCATGTCCTCCTGGCAGATCGGCGTTCCCATCGCCTTGGCGTCCCAGTGGCCGCCCCGGCTCAGATGGTGGCGGATGGAGGCGTGCAGCAGGCGGACCTTCTGGGCGGCGGGGATGAAGCGGCTGCCTGCTTCGAACGCGCCGGGCTGCATGAGGTAGACGGTGAACTGGCCGGTCTCCGCCATCCGCTTGGAGGGGTACTCCAGCGAGTGCGTGGCCGACAGCAGCTTCGCCACACGGGGCACGACGTAGCAGGCGGGCATGGACGCGAAGGACAGGGCGGTGGAGATGTGCACGTTGTTGTCGATGAAGAAGAGCCGGGCTTTCTCCATCTCGTCCCAGTCCACCCACGCGGGCGGCGCACTCGTCGCGTGAAGGTACTCCCGCGCGACCTCGGGCAGCCCGTCGGGCAGCGGGGCCCCCGCGGTGGACACGTAGCGCATCAGGGTGTTGAACTTCCCGACCTCCCCACGCGCGAACAGCGTGGCCACGGTGGCGTCGGCGAGTTCGTCGCCCGTCTGCCGCAGCATGCTCATCGACGACTCCGTGTAGACCATCACTGGCTCCTTGTCTCAGGGGGAACAGATCTGTGGCGCGCGGTCCGGGAGACCGGTGAACTGCTCTTGCTGTGGCGCGGGTCAGTGGCGGCGGACGGTCACGGAGTGCGCCAGCGTCTCCAGGGCGCGCTCGGCGATCTCCGGAACGGCCATCCCGTGCAGGACAGAGGCGGCTTCCTCGACTCGCGCACGGATCATCTGCTCGATCCGGTCGGGCGCCGCCAGCCGAGTCATCAGCGCGCGCACCGCCTCCAGTCCGTCGCTGCCGACGTCCCGCCGACCCAGCAGGCCGCGCAGTCGCTTCCGCTCCGCCTCATCGGCCAGCCGCCAGGTCTCCGCCAGCAGGACGGTGGGCCGACGGGCGTGCACATCGTCCAGGTTGGACTTGCCGGTGAGGGCCGGATCGCCGAACAGGCCGAGCAGGTCGTCGCGGAGTTGGAACGCCTCCCCCAGCGGCACGCCGAAGCGGGAGTACTCCTCCCGCAGTCCCTCGCCGGCGCCGGCCAGGAGACCGCCGATGAGCATGGGCTGTTCGACGGTGTACTTCGCGGTCTTGTACCGGATCACCTTCAGCGAGTCGTCGAGGTCCGGTACGGCGCCGGTCCGCAGGATCTCCAGGCACTCTCCGGCGATCAGCTCCCGTGCCAGAGCCGCCCACAGCGGGCGGGCGCGAGCCAGACAGGCCGCGGGCAGGCCGCTGGTGACGAACAACTGCCCGGCCAGCGACATCAGGAGATCGCCTACAAGCATCGCCAGCGCCCTGCCCGCGCGCTTCGCGCGTGGCCGGTGGCGCAGCGCCGTGCGGAGTGCGGAGTGCGCGGTGGGTCTGCCGTGTCTGAGCGCGCTGTCGTCGATGATGTCGTCGTGCACCACCGCGGCGGCGTGCACCAGTTCCATGGAGGCCGCGGCCCGTACGAGGGCGTCGCTGTCCGGCTGACCGGCCGCCCGCCAGCCCCAGTAGCAGAACGCCGCCCGCAGCCGTTTGCCGTCGGCCACCGCCGCCTCCACCTGGGTGGCCACCGGGAGGAGGTCGGCGTCGATGGCGAGCAGCTCGTCCGACTCCCGTAAGACGAACCCGGTCAGCACCTCGTCGACGCGGGCCTTGAACTCGGCGGCCTCGTACCGGTCAGTCATCGCCGTCAGCCGCCCGACGCGTCGTGGCCCGCCGGGCGAGCACTTCCAGGTAGGCGGGCGGCGGAGCCACGTACCGGTCCAGCGCCAGCCGGCCGCGCGCGGTGAGGTCCTGGGACGCGTCGCCCGCCAGTTCGGCCAGGTCCGACCGGCCGAGCAGCCCCCGCACCGTCCCCGCGGCGGACCCGACTGCGTCCACGGCCAGATCGGCCAGCCCTGCCATCAGCAGGACCGCCTTCTTCCCCGGACCTCCGCCGTACCCTGCACGACTCATGTCCTCCCCCTCCCCTGTCGGCTTTGTACCGGGACGGCATGGTCGGTGCCGCCACGCATGAGCGTGGAGCATGCGAGGCCGCGGGGGTGCGGGAACTCACCAACGGGTGACAAGGTCGGCACGGCGATGACCGAGGGGCGTCGGCACGGACGGTCCGCGGTCAGCGGGCGCCGGTGTACGCCCGGATCCCGCTGTAGCAGCGCCCCCGAGAGCGCCCGCGACCGCATCGACTCGGACGCGCGACTCCCGGACGGACCGGCGTCCCGCCGGAGTCCGCGGGGTCGCGGGGTCGCGGAACTTCGGCCGAGCAGTCAAAGCGCCCCGGAGCCCGGCCGTACCGCATTTCCGGGCGGCGGGTTCGTCGCTGCCGGGACAGGGCTGCCGGGACGGGACCGCCGGATCGTGTCGAGCCGCTTCCCCGCCAGGGGCTTCACGGGAAGAGACGTACCGTCAGCCGGCGGCGGTGCGGGCCTTCGACGGGCCCCGGAGGCGGGAGGAGACGAGGTCGCCGACGACTTCGCTCATGACGGCCCGTTGCGCGGCTGGGTCGGCGGCGGTGGCCACGGAGACCCCGGCCTGATGGAGCGCGCCGTAGAGCAGATGGGCCAGCGGCTCGGCCTGCTCGGGCGGGATGAGCCCGGACTGTGCGGCCGAGACGAGTGCCGCGCGCAGCAACTGCCGTGCGCAGTGCGGGTCGTCGAAGAGCGCGGACCGTTCCCAGCCGAGGACGAGGGGGCCCTCCAGCAGCAGGATGCGCTGGACCGGGGGTTCCAGGCACGCTGACAGGAAGGCGTCCATGCCGGCCAGCATCCGGGTGACGCGGTCGCCGTCGGCCGTCTCCGCGGCCGAGGCGCAGCGGGCATAGACGTCCTTCTGAACCGCCGTGTAGGCCGCTTCGAACAGCGCCTCTTTGTCGGGGTAGTGATGGTAGAGCGCGCCGCGGGTGACGCCGGCCCGCTCGACGATCCGTGTGGTGGACGCCTCCGCGTAGCCGTGGGCGGTGAACAGGGCGATCGCCGCCTCGACGAGTTGTCTGCGCGTCGCGTCGCCCTGTTCGGCCTTCTTCGTCATGGCCTCATCGTACGGAGTGCACGTTGAAGCCGGCGTCGAGGCCGAGCGCCGCGGGGTCGATACGACCGGAGGCGGCGAGGACGAAGCGCATCGGGTCTCCGGTGACGACCGGGCCGCCGGTGCCGATCTCCAGGGGCTCCAGGCCGTCGAGCGTGAGGGTCACCGGCCCGCGGTCGAGCCGCTGGAGTTCGGACCCGAGCCAGTGCACGCTCGCGGCGAGGCCGGGCCCGAGCGAGGAGGGCTGTCCGAGCGCGGTGCGGATGTCGTCCGCGTGCACGAAGGCGTCGTACCACAGGGTGAGGACGCCGTTGCCGACCGTCCGGCGGTAGCGGTGGTTGAAGGCGGTCCAGATGTCGTCGTCGAGGCCGTCGAGGTTGGTGCGGAGGCGGGCGGCCGCTGTCCGCAGGGTGGCGGCCAGTTCCTCGGGGGTGCCGTCGCGCAGTGCGCGTGCCTGCTCGTCCGGGCTGCGGGTACCGATGGTGCCGTCCAGCGAGTCGACCGCGTTCGCGGTCACGTGACCTGCGACATCGCGGATCTGCCAGCCCTCACACCGGGTCGGTGTCGACCAGTCGGCTGCCTCCAGTGACGCCGTCAGCTCGGCGAACGCCGCGAACTCGGTGGCGAGTCCCCGCACCACCTGCGCCTTGGTGAGGGTCATGTCGTCGACTCCTTCCGCTGTGGCGGCCGGTCGCGGCCGCGGTCCCGCCGACGATACATACATGCAGCCTGTATGTATAGGTGAGGGCGTGCCGCACGGCGGGGGTGGCCGAAGTGACGGGTACACCCCTCGGCCCGACCGCCGACCCGACCGCCAGCCCGGCCGTCGGGCCGCTCGACGCCGTACGCGGAATCCTCCGCGGCGAGGGTGCCGTGCTCAGGGGTGCATCCGCGCGCCCTTGAGGACCTTGTCCACCGCGTTGCGCGGGCCGTAGACGGCGATCCCGACCAGATCGAGCCGGGCGGCTCCCACCGCCCGTACGGCTGCCCGGTTGTCGCGGTCGTTGCCCGTGGCGAACAGATCCGAGGTGAACACGGCCACCGGCAGCGAGCGGGCCAGCGCGCGACCGTGCGCGACGGTCAGCGTCTCCGCCGTCCCCTCGAAGACCAGCACCGGCTGGCGGAACATCGGCAGATACGCGGTGTCGTCGGCGTCCGCGTACGGTTCGCCGATCACCTCGGGTGCCGCCGTGCCGAGCCCGCTGACCAGGAAGGCGGTCACATTCAGCCGCTGCCAGGGCTCCAGATCGTCACGGAGCAGAACGGCGATCTTCGTGTCGAAGCGGGCGGGCACGGACGCATCGCCCGCACCGGCAGCGCCCCCGGCACCGGTCGCGGTCGCGGCCTCGGTCTTCTCGTCGGTTCTCATGCTCCGAGACTCCGGGGTGCGTGCCTGCTCCGTCTTGTACGTTCTTTGCGTGACGCGCACGCAGGAGGTCTCCGCCTGGCGCCCGCGGGTCGCGGGTGTCGTGGAGGTCTTCCACGCCCACTTCACCGAGCACGCGTACCCCATGCACGTCCACGACGCCTGGACCCTGCTCATCGTCGACGCCGGGGCGGTCCGCTACGACCTCGGCCGCCGCGAGCGCGGCACGCCGGGCGGCACGGTCAGCCTGCTCCCGCCGCAGGTCCCGCACAACGGTTCGCCCGCCACCCCTCACGGCTTCCGCAAACGTGTGCTCTACCTCGACATGACACAGCTGGACGAGAGCTTCATCGGGCCGGCGGTCGACGGCCCGGATCTCACCGATCCCGTCCTGCGCAGACGCGTCGGACAACTCCACACGGCTCTCGCCGCCCGAGGAGACGAATTCGAGGCGGAGAGCCGTCTGGCCCTCATCGCCGAGCGCCTGCGCGGCCACCTGCGCCCCACACGGGCCGTCGGTGGTACGGCGCCCGACCGCGGTGTCGCCCGGAGACTGCGCGACCTCCTCGACGAGGGGTTCCTGGAGTCCGTCAGCCTGGAGGAGGCCGCGCGTCTGCTCCACTCCCACCCCACGCATCTCGTACGTGCGTTCAGCGCCGCCTTCGGCATCGCACCCCACCAGTACGTGACGTCCCGACGCGTCGACCTGGCCCGCCGCCTGCTCCTCGACGGCCGGCCGCCGGGCGAGGTGGCGACCGCCGCCGGCTTCTACGACCAGTCCCACCTGACCCGCCACTTCAAGCGGGTCGTGGGCACCACACCGGGACAGTACGCCCGTGCCGGGAAGTCCGGTTGAGGGCGTGCCGACGGCCCGGCGACTTGACGGCCGCCGTGGTGACACCGGTCGCACTCCGGCATGGCGGCCGCCACCGGGGCGATCGGGGCGATCGGGGCGAGGATCCTCTCAGTAGGAGACGTCGAGATAGTCGATGTCGGTGATCTCTACATCGAGTCCCTGGGCGCGGTGGCCGTTGTCCTGGAAGTAGATCTCCCGCAGTCCTTCGGCGACGATTCCACGGAGGAGCCGGTCGCTCGCGCCCTGCTGCCGGGCCTCGAAGAGCCGGTGCGCGTAGACGGGCGGAAGGTGGACCGTGAGGCGGCGCATCCGGGGGTCGTCGGTGGTGCCGATCGGCGCGGTGTAGCCGAACCGGGCGCGCGTCTCGACGGTGATGCCGGTGGAGGTGGCGGCCCGGCGGCGGCGGCGTTCGCGTACACGGGGCTGCCACACCTTCGCCGTCTCCCGGGCGAGCGCGTCCGCGAGGGCCGGGCGCGGCCGTTTGAACTGGCCGGTGAGGTAGCGCTCCACGGTGCGCTGGGAGACGCCCAGGCGGGTCGCGGCCCGGAGGGTGGAGCCGTTCTCCGCCTTCACCAGGAGCCGCATCCGCGCGACCGCGGACTTGGGGGGCTGCCGGGTGAACGTCTCCTGCCCTGCGCGGTCCAGGGCATCGGCGATGTCCCCCACGGCTCTACTCTCCTTCGTCCAGGACGGCGTCGCCGCCCTTGATGTGGCGGGCCGGGTTCAGGCCCTTCTCCATGAGGTCCACGGCCCACGCCACCTCCTGAACGCCTTCGACCTTGACCAGACCGGGCGTCAGGCCGACGCGGAATGATCCGGGCAGCGGCTTGCCGGACGTGGTGTAGGGCAGGAAGTCCAGCGGCGAGGGGCCGGGTGACGCGTAGACCACGCAGTCGGAGAGCACGGCGAGCGGATACCGGCCGGTCGCGCGGGCGGTGTTGGCCATCTTCCTGTGCAGGTTCACCCGTGCCTTGGAGATGACCGCCGCGCGGATGTCGGGCCGCCACGTCGGGCGCTCGAGCGCACCCCACCGCTCCCCCTCGGTGTAGTGCCGTCCCTGGGGCCGCTCGCGCAGCTTCCCCACGCCGCCCTTGACCGTCGACTTGATCGCCGCCAGTACGGCCGCCATCCCAGGATCGTTCTGCTTGTGATGTTCCATCGCGGCGAGGAACCGGTGATCGTCCAGCTCTTTGGTGACCCCGAGGTCGGCCATCGTGTCGACGTACGCCTCCTTGAGCCGGTCATGCCACGGATCCAGGAACGCTCCGGTCTCCCGTCGCAGATACGCCTCGATCGGCTGTGGCTCGAAACCGAGCTCCGCCGCGTACGCCACGGTGTGGGTCTGGTACCAGGCCGGGCCGGTGGGACGCTGCCCGGACGGCGTGAACGGCGACGGCAGCCGAGGGTCCACCTCGACCGGGGACAGGTCCACGTACCAGCTGCCGGGGATCTTCTTGTCGAATCGCGGGCGCTGGACGCGCTCGGGGCCGCTCAGACCGACGACCAGCCGTGAAGCGGCGGCGAGGAAGGCCGTGTTGATGTCCAGGCCGACCGCGTACGGCAGCAGGCACTCCTCGTCGGAGAGCAGTCGCGGGTCCCGCACCCACTGGTACGCCTCCTCGTCCAGGAACCCTCCGGTCCAGCCGCGCGCGACCGGGTGCTCTGCCGGCGCTTCCGGCGGTGCCGGGTCGACCGGATCGCTGCCGAGGGAGCCGGGGTTGTAGCCGGACACCCATACGCCCGTCGGGTCCTTCACCGCGCGGGTCGGCGGCCTGAGAGCGGTCATCAGTTCGAGGCCGGAGACGGCCGTGGAGCCGCGTGGGGTGATGACCCGCCGGGCGTAGACGCCGAGGACGCGGGCGAGTTCCGCCGCGGGGAACCGGTCCGCGCCGGGCCAGGCTCGGGCGTCGAGCGCGTCCCAGGACAGGATCGCGAGCTGCACGCACTGTCGCCGTCCGGCCGTGGCCGGACGGTAGACACGCGACCAAGGGCCGAAGCCGCGCTGGGTCAGCTTCCATTTCGCGCGGGCGATCTCCTTGACGACCCGGTGGTCCTCCGGGAGCCGCAGCGAGCGGCGCGCCTCCGCGCCCTCGAGCCGGGCCGGGAGCCCGAATCGCACGGCGGCGGATTCCGTCAGGACCACGAGCGGGTCGGCGTCCTTGCCGTTGCGGTGGAGTCTGGCCGCCCCGATCCCGGCCTCTTTCAGCGTCCACTCCACCAACCGGGGGATCGTCGTCGCCGGGCACTCGAGCACGATGCCGTCGACGCCGTACGCGGTGCCGTCGCCGTCCAGCACGACAAGCGGCCCGTGCGGAAACCGGGGATCCGCTGCGGCCGGAACCGAGGTGGGCGCCGTCTTCGCACGGGGGCCTGACATCGGCCCGCCAGCCGGGACGGGCCGCGGTTGCGGCTGCGGCTGCGGCTGCGGCTGAGGTGCGGCGACGGTCGGCGGGACGGGAGCGGACGGGGCTGAGGCCGGCTTCTCGACGGAGCCGATGGACGCTTCCGGTACGCCGACCGGTACCGGACCCGGTGCGGGAACCGAAACAGGTTCGGGTGCAGGAGCAGAACCGGGTCCAGGTGCAGCGGCTTCAGAAGCGGGTGCGGCAGCCGGAGCGGGTTCAGTTGCGGTCACGGGTGGCGGTCCGGCCGGATACTTCGCCGCCCAGCCCTCCAGGAGCCGCTGATACGCCTGCAGACGCGGAGGCCGCGGCTCGGACCGTCCGTTCTCCCAGTTCTTCACCGTCTGCGGCGTCGACCTCAGCACATGCGCCAGGCGGTTCTGGGTCACACCGGCCGCCTCGCGCAGCCGGGCCCGCTCCGCCGGGGGCGGCAGCTGCGGCCCGCCCTCCAACAGCGCGTCCACCGCGTCGAACAGCTCTTCCTCAGTGGGCACTACGCGTCACCTCCCCCCGGAAACTAACAGAAATTAACCCACGTATCCGGGACGGCTTTAACCCTCGCGGGGGCCAGGTCGCCTGGGCGGCGCGGGATCCGGAGTCGGTGCCGTTGTCCACGTCGCGGCCGGTGGGCCGTTTCGGCCGGGGCCCGGCAGCGGCACCGGCCGGGGCCGCGGTTCATGTCGTCAGCACCATCGACCGGCGGCAACCGCCAACGCCTGACGCCGCCTCCGACGGCACCCTCCACCGGGGCAGGGTCAGGCGCGAGGCCGGGGGCCGGCGGCCTGACGCAGGGCGACCGGCGACCCGCGGAGGGTCACGCCGGAATCAGCGCCTGAGTCACTACGCGACAAGCCGCCGAGAAAGCCCCCGGGGGCCATCTGCCGCGTTTTCGAGGGGTTGAGGCAGGGGGGATTGACTCACGCCACACAAGAGCGGCACAGCAGCGCATGAGGGCTTTCTCGCCCCATCGGCAAGGGGCATCTTCGATATCCTGGACGGCGTCCCGGTAGTCAACGGTCCCGAGGCTCCTGAGCCTCCGGGGCCCTGTTTGGGCTGCCCGCCCTGTCTCCGCCAGCCGTCCGGCCGCTCCCGCACCACGGTGCGGGAGCGCGGTCCGCCATGCCCGAAAGAGAGCGTCTGTGACCACTTACGACACTCGCACCGCGAGCGGTACCCCCGAATCCCAGCAGCCCGGCCATGCCTTGACGGCGTCGTATGACGCCAACGCGATCGCTGTTCTGGACGGCCTGGACGCGGTGCGCAAGCGGCCGGGAATGTACATCGGCTCCACGGGAGAACGGGGGCTGCACCACCTGGTGCAGGAACTCGTGGACAACTCCGTGGACGAGGCGCTCGCGGGGGTGGCCGACCGGATCGACGTGACGATCCTGGCCGACGGCGGGGTGCGGGTGGTCGACAACGGCCGCGGTATCCCGGTGGGGATGCACCCGGTGGAGAAGCGGCCGGCCGTCGAGGTGGTGCTGACCGTGCTGCACGCGGGCGGCAAGTTCGGGGGCGGCGGATACGCGGTCTCCGGGGGTCTGCACGGTGTGGGCCTGTCGGTGGTCAACGCGCTGTCGACCCGGCTGTCGGCGGAGATCCGGACCGACGGCCATCGGTGGACGCAGGACTACGAGGACGGGGCTCCCACCGCCCCGCTGGCCCGCCACGAGGCCACCTCCCGGACGGGAACCTCCCTGACGTTCTGGGCGGACGGCGGCATCTTCGAGACCACCGAGTACTCCTTCGAGACACTGGCCAGGCGTTTCCAGGAGATGGCCTTCCTCAACCGAGGGCTCACCCTGACCCTCACCGACGAACGGCCCTCCGCGCGCGCCACGGCCGCGGCCGACGAAGCCGGTTCGGACCCGGCGGCGAAGACGGTCTCCTACCGCTACGACGGCGGCATCACCGACTTCGTCGCCTACCTCAACGCCCGCAAGGGCGAACCGGTCCATCCCTCGGTCATCACCATCGCCGCCGAGGAAACGGAACGGCTGCTGTCGGCCGAGGCAGCCCTGCAGTGGAACGGCCAGTACACCGACAGCGTGTACTCCTACGCCAACGCCATCCACACCCATGACGGCGGCACCCACGAGGAGGGCTTCCGCACGGCACTGACCACCGTGGTCAACCGCTACGCGCGCGAGAAGAGACTGCTGCGGGAGAAGGACGCCAACCTCTCCGGCGAGGACATCCGCGAGGGCCTGACCGCGATCATCTCGGTCAAACTGAGCGAGCCTCAGTTCGAGGGCCAGACCAAGACCAAACTCGGCAACACCGAGGCGCGCGCCTTCGTGCAGAAGATCGTCCACGAGCATCTGACCGACTGGTTCGACCGCAACCCGAACGAGGCCGCGGACATCGTGCGCAAGGCCGTCCAGGCGGCCACGGCCCGGGTCGCGGCCCGCAAGGCCCGCGACCTCACCCGCCGCAAGGGCCTGCTGGAGTCCGCCTCACTGCCGGGCAAGCTCAGCGACTGCCAGTCGAACGACCCGGCGATGTCGGAGATCTTCATCGTCGAAGGAGACTCCGCCGGCGGCTCGGCCAAGTCCGGCCGCAACCCGCGGTACCAGGCGATCCTCCCGATCCGCGGCAAGATCCTCAACGTGGAGAAGGCCCGGATCGACAAGATCCTGCACAACCAGGAGATCCAGGCGATCATCTCCGCGTTCGGCACAGGCGTGCACGAGGAGTTCGACATCGCCAAGCTCCGCTACCACAAGATCATCCTGATGGCGGACGCCGACATCGACGGCCAGCACATCAGCACCCTGCTGCTGACCTTCCTCTTCCGCTTCATGCGCCCACTGATCGAGGAGGGCCACGTCTACCTCTCCCGCCCCCCGCTGTACAAGATCAAGTGGAGCCGCGACCACGTCGAATACGCCTACTCCGACCGCGAACGCGACATGCTCCTGGAACGGGGCCGGCAGGACGGCCGCCGGATCAAGGACGGCTCCATCCAGCGCTTCAAGGGCCTGGGCGAGATGAACGCCGAGGAACTGCGCGTCACCACCATGGACCCCGACCACCGGGTCCTGGGCCAGGTCACCCTCGATGACGCGGCCGTCGCCGACGACCTCTTCTCCGTCCTGATGGGCGAGGACGTCGAAGCCCGCCGCCACTTCATCCAGCGCAACGCCAAGGACGTCCGCTTCCTCGACATCTGACCCCGGGCACCGCTCCCGTCCCCTCGGGACGATGACAAAGGGCCCTGTCCGGGTATCCGGACAGGGCCCTGGCGTGAGGTGCCGTTACGGCGTCGCGATGTGGAAGATCCCGCACTGCGCGGACGGCGCGAACAGCACGAAGTGCGGGTTGCACCCGGTCACTACGTTGTACTCCTGGTTGTTGACGATGTTGATATCGCCGAAGTCATGGCCGGTGGCGGTGGCGGTGGTGGCGGTGCCGACGATCCCCGCGGCCGTCAGCGCGAGGGCGGCCATGGCGGTACGGATGCGCATACGTCAGTCCTTCGTTCGTGGGGGGGGTGTCTGTCCGGGTAGCGACGTCGGCGACCGTACCTCCGCGCTCCGCGCCGACCGTGGAGACCGAGCACGTCCTGGGCCGATCGGATCACGCGGGGTCACCGCCCGGTGTGAGCGACGACCGCCTTCCGGCCCATCGGCCACCGGTCCCGGTCCGATCATCGACGCCGACGGAAGGCGGACCGCTGATCGATTGGGTGATGTACGGAGTACGGGGTGCGCCGTCCCGGTCACGGCGGCCGAACCGGAGCCGCAGGCCCAGAGGTGCCGCCGCGCGGCACGCCCCGAGGGGTCCGGCGCTGGTGAACGGCGGCCCCGGAGCCGTCCCGGACACCGCGCCCGTGCCGCCGCCCGCACACCCGGCATGACGAACCCGCCGATCGCTGGGAAACTGGGAGCGTACGGGGTACCGGGCGATGTCACCCTCTGGAGGTGAGGGCCATGGCGACACGCCGTCTGACCGTCCGCGAGCAGCGGATACTCGATGAACTGGAACGCGGTCTGCGCAAGGATCGCGCTCTTCGCGGAAGGCTCCTCGGCCTCGGCGTCCGCACCCGGCTGCGGCACGCGCTTCGGGCGTGCGAGCCCCACGGGCGTCTCGTCGCCGTACTCTTCCTGGCTTCGATGGGCCTTCTGGCGTCGGGGCTCGCGACCGCGGATACGGGGGTGATCTGGGCCTTCGCGGCTTGCTGGCTGCTGACCACGCTTGCCGCCTTCCGCGCCGTCTTCCGCTGGATGACGGCCCAGACCGACCGGACGCACCCTCCGAAACCCTTCGTCTGAACCGCAGGGAACGAGTCGCCCGGCTGAAGCCGACGGCCGCCGGCAGCCGTCGTCGGCGCGAATGCTGACGATCCGCTCCAACAGGTGTGCTCCCCCTGGATGTTCCGGATTCCTGTCGCGGACCGCGGTTCGTCACGTCACCCGAGTCGCCATGCCCGGTGGAGCAGTTCGTCGGTGAGCGCCTCGGAAGGGGGCCCCTCGGCGAGGAGCCTTCCCTCGTGCAGCAGCAGGCAGTGGTCGGCGAGCCGGGCCGCCGCCAGATCGTGTGTGGCGTGCACGACGGTGGTCCCCTGCGCGGCCTGCTCACCGAGGATTTCGGAGATCCGCAGCCGGGCGACGGTGTCGAGCGCGGCGGCCGGCTCGTCGAGGAGGATGAGATCGGCCTCCTGGGCGAGGCCCTGAGCCACCAGTGCCCGCTGGCGCTGACCCCCGGACAGCTGGCCGAGCTGGCGCGCGGCGAGCCCACGCATGCCCACTCTGTCCAGGCATGCGTCCACCACGGACCGGTCGTGTGCCGACGGCCGTCTCCACAGGCCCAGGTGCGCCCATCGGCCCATCGCCACGGTCTCCCGCACGGTGAGGGGCAGGTCGTCGGCCACGGCGCTCCGTTGCACGACATAGGCCGCCGTCCGGTCGGTGCCGTGGGTAATCGTTCCGGTCGTCGCCGGGATCACCCCGGCCAGCAGGCCGAGCAGGGTGGACTTGCCCGATCCGTTCGGCCCCACGACGGCCGTCGTCGCCAACGCCGGTATGTGAGCGGTCAGTTGCCGGAGAGCGGGGCGCCCGCCGTAGCCGGCCGAGACCCCGCTGAGCACCACCCGCCGCGTCTTCCCGATGTCCTTCACTCAACCCCTCCTTGTATTGATAATCATTTTCATTATAGGTTCCCGTTCATGGATTGGCTGATCGGCCCCTTTGAGGTGGGCTTTGTGCAGCGGGCGTTGTGGGGCGGCGTGCTCGTGTCGTCGATCTGTGCCCTGGCGGGCACCTGGGTCGTACTGCGCGGGATGGCGTTCCTGGGTGACGCGATGTCACACGGGATGCTTCCGGGCGTCGCGCTCGCCTCGCTGCTGGGAGGAAGTCCGATAGCCGGGGCGGCGGTGAGCGCGGCGATGATGGCCCTCGGCGTCTCGGTGCTCGGCCGGGCACGGCGGCTGTCACAGGATACGAGCATCGGTCTGCTCTTCGTGGGGATGCTCTCGGCGGGCGTGATCGTGGTCTCGCGGTCCCAGTCCTTCGCCGTCGATCTGACCGGGTTCCTCTTCGGCGACGTTCTCGCGGTGCGCGGGCGGGACCTCGTCCATCTGGCGCTTGCCTTGGGTCTCGCCCTGGTCGTCTCCGTCCTGGGCCACCGGCCGTTCGTCGCCCTGGCCTTCGACGAGCGGAAGGCCCATACGCTCGGACTGCGGCCCCGCGCCGCGCATATCGCGCTGCTGGGGCTCCTCACCCTGGCCATCGTCGCCTCGTTCCACATCGTGGGCACGCTGCTGGTCTTCGGGCTGCTCATCGCGCCGCCCGCGGCGATGCTCCCCTGGGCCCGGAGCATTCCGGTGATCATGGTCGGCGCGGCCTGCCTCGGGGTGAGCGCGACGTTCACCGGGCTGCTTGTGTCCTGGCATCTGGCCACCGCGGCCGGGGCGACGATCGCGGCCTGCGCGGTCGTCCAGTTCCTCCTCTCCGCACTCTTCTCCACTTTCCTCGCCGGCCCGCGGAGCCGCTGGGGCGCACTCCCCCGCCTCTCCTCACCGGCGAGCCGCTCCCGAACGGAAACCGGGCATTCATCATGAGATCGAAGAAGCTGGAAGCGGCCGCCTTGACGGCCCTCATCGCGACCACCGCCCTGCTGTCCGGATGCCGCGACGGCTCCGCCGACGGCGGGTCGCCGACCGAAGCCGCACCCGCCGCCACGCCCCACGGCCATATCCCGGGCGCCGAGGAGACCGCTGAGCAGCAGTCACGGCTGGTGCTGGCGGACGCGGCCTCCGGCACGGTCCGGATACTCGACCCGGCCACGGGTGCCATCACCCCTGTGGCCACGGCGCACCGGCCTCGAGGGATCGCCGGAGACGGCCGGTTCGCCTATGTCGCGACCGCGGGCGGAACGCACGTCGTCGACAGCGGCGCGTGGACGGTGGACCACGGCGACCATGTGCACCACTACCGCGCCGAGGCCCGTGACCTCGGGGAGATCCGCGGCAAACGGGCGACGGGAGTGCACAGCGACACCGCCCTCACCGCCGTCTCGTACGACGACGCGAGTACCGGTCTGTTCGACCGCGAGGACCTCCAGGACGGCAGACTCGGCCAGCCGGAACCGGGCCCCGGCACCGGGTCCGGTTCGGTGGTTCCCTACCGCGGACATCTCCTCGTACCGGGTACGGGACCGGGGCGGGACACCGTGGAGGTACGCGACCGGCACAGCGACCGGGTCACGGCGCTGGGCGAGCGGTGCGGCCGGACGAGCGGTGCGGCCGTCACCCGCCGGGGCGTCGTCCTCGGCTGCGCCGACGGCGCCCTGCTGGTCTCGGAGAAGAGCGGGGTGTTCACCGGGAAGAAGATTGCCTACCCCGCCGTGACGGACGCGCGGGACCGGGCCGTCGGCTTCCGCCACCGGCCCGGCGGCACCACGCTGACGGCCGTCGCGGGCGGTGACGGAGTCTGGCTGCTGGACGTCTCCGGGCCGGGCTGGAAACGGGTCCGTACGGGGCCGGTCGTCGCCGCCAACACGGCGGGTGAGGGCGCACCGCTGCTCGCCCTCTCCCCCGACGGCGTCCTCACCGCGTACGACCCCGCCACCGGCGAGGAAACCGCCCGCAGGCGACTCGTCTCCCCGTCGGCGGCCGGGGCGCGGGACGGTGGGGCCGCGGTCATCGAAGTGGACACGTCCCGTGCGTACATCAACGACTCCTCGGCGAAGAAGGTCTACGAGATCGACTACAACGACGGTCTGAGGGTCGCCCGGACCTTCCCACTCGGCTTCGCTCCCACGCACATGGTGGAGACCGGGCGATGACGACGGCGAAGAGGACGACCACCGAACCGACCGCCATGTCGACATCCACGACGGCATCCTCATCCACGGCTACGGGAGCCGGGTCCGCCACGCGCCGCCGCGTCCTGTCGGCCGTGGTCCTCGCGGCCTTGGCCGGTGCCGTGTCGACGTCCCTCACCGGCTGTTCGGCCGAGGGCGGTGACCGGCCCAGCGTGGTCGTGACGACGAACATCCTCGGGGACATCACCCGCAACATCGTCAGGGGCGAGGCGGATGTCACCGTCCTCATGCCGGCCGACGCCGATCCGCACTCCTTCGGCATATCGGCCCCGCAGGCGGCCCGGCTCGAACAGGCCGACCTGGTCGTCCACAACGGGCTCGGCCTGGAGGAGAACGTCCTCCGCCATGTGGAGGCCGCGCGGGCGTCGGGTGTCGCGGTCTTCGCCGTCGGCGACGCGGTGGATCCGATCCCCTACGCGTCGGACGACATGGCGGGTCGGCCGGACCCGCACTTCTGGACGGATCCGGAACGGGTGCGCAAGGCGACCGGTCTGATCGCCGAACGGATCGTGCGGCACGTCGAGGGAGTCGACCCCCGGGCGATCCGGACCGCCGCCGCCGACTACGGGGAACAGGTCGGGAGTCTCACGGTCTGGATGCGGCAGCGTTTCGACCGCATACCCGAACGGGAGCGGAGCCTGGTGACCAACCATCACGTCTTCGGCTATCTGGCCCGGCGATTCGGCTTCCGTATCATCGGCGCCGTCATTCCCAGCGGCAGCACGCTGGCGTCGCCGAGCGCCGCGGACCTCAAGGACCTGGCGGCCAGGATCGACGAGGCGGGAGTGAAGGCGGTCTTCGCCGACTCCTCCCAGCCGGACCGTCTGGCCCAGGTCCTCAAGACGGAGACACGGGTGGACGTGAAGGTGATCCCGCTGTTCACCGAGTCCCTCACGGCGCAGGGCAAGGGAGCCGGCACGTATCTCGACATGATGCGTGCCAACACACGGTCCATCACCGACGGGCTGGCCAACGGCTCCTGAGCGCCCGCGCGGCTCCGGGAGCGCACTCACGGCTCCCCGGTCGGACCCCCACGAACCTTCACCATCCTGCCGGCCCTCGGGGCACGGCAGCCAGAAAAAAAAGAGAGAGGACACCGCAATGCACCATCCGATACGTCCCCGCGTCAGTAGGGGAATCGCCGCGCTCGTGGCCGTCTCCGCCGCGCTCACGGCCTGCGGCGGAGATACGGAGGACGCCTCGGTCAAGGAGAACGCCGGAGCATCCGGAGCGCCCTCCTCCGGCACCGCGGACCCGATCGTCACCACCCATGAGGGCGGTCTCCACATCCTGGACGGCCGGACGCTGAAAGTCGTCGAGGACATCCCGCTGGCCGGCTTCAACCGGATCAATCCGGCCGGTGACGACCGCCATGTGTTCGTCTCGACCGCGGCCGGATTCCGCGTCCTGGACGCGGTCGGCGGCACGTTCACCGGCGTCGAGTTCAAAGGCGTGAAGCCCGGCCATGTCGTGCACCACGCGGGGAAAACGGTTCTCTTCACCGACGGCACCGGGGAGGTCACGATCCTCGATCCGAAGGACCTCCGCGCCGGGAAGCCGAAGACCACCGGCTACACCTCCGCGGCTCCGCACCACGGAGTCGCCATCGAACTCGGGGACGGCCGGCTCGTCAGCACCCTCGGCACCGAGGACAAACGCGTCGGGATCGAAGTCCTCGACGAGGACCGCAAGCAGATCGCCCGGAACGAGCAGTGCCCCGGCGTCCACGGAGAGGCGACCGCACGGAACGAGGCCGTCGTCGTCGGCTGCGAGAACGGAGTCCTGATCTACAAGGACGGTGTCATCTCCAAGGTGTCGAGCCCGCACCCGTACGGCAGGATCGGCAACCAGGCCGGAACCGGCCACTCCCCCATCGTGCTCGGCGACTACAAGAAGGACCCCGACGCCGAACGCGAACGGCCCGAGCAGGTCTCCCTGATCGACACGGAGACCGGAAGTCTGCGCCTCGTCGACCTGGGCACCAGCTACACGTTCCGCTCCCTGGCACGCGGCCCGCACGGTGAGGGACTCGTGCTCGGCACCGACGGGAGAATCCATGTCATCGACATGAAGGCCGGGAAGGTGACCCGGTCCGTCCCGGTCCTCGATGCCTGGCAGGAGCCGCTCGACTGGCAGCAGCCCCGCCCGGCGATCTTCGTCCGCGGCCACACGGCGTATGTGTCCGATCCGTCCACACGGAAGGTGCACGCCATCGACATCGAATCCGGGAAGCGGCTCGCCTCGGCCACCCTGTCGGGGACGCCCAACGAAATCAGCGGAGTCACCGCCGCGTCCGGCTGACGGGCCGTCCCGTCTCCTGGACGGTCCGTCAGCAGCGGGTGCCCTGTGTCTCGCGGGTGCCGGAGTACGGGTGTCCGGCGCCGGTCCGGCCGCGGTGGTCCGAGCGCCGGGCCGGGCCCGCGGACCGGTCCAGCGCGGTCCGCCATGCCTCCGTGACGGCCATGCGGGCCCGGTCGGCCGCGGTGTCGGGATCGCCGTGCAGGTGGATCGGCCGGCCGACGTGGACGTGCAGGGCGGGCCTGCGCAGCGGGGCGGTGAGCAGACCCGCGATCTGCTTGGCCGAGGATCCGGAAGAGAGTCGCCGGGCTCCGGTCTGCCCCAGAGGCACCACGGGCGCGCCGGTGCTGAGGGCGAGTTCGGCGATCCCTCTGCGGAAGGGGCCCGGTTCCCGTTCGCCCGCGTCCTGCCGGTCGGGCAGCCCGCCCTCGGCGTAGATGAGGACGGCGCGCCCCTCCTTCAGCGCCTCGGCGGCGGGCCGGAGGGCGTCGGCGGCCCGGCCGGTGCCGCGGTGGACGGGTATGTGTCCCTCGCGGGTGAGCGCCCGGCCCAGCAGCGGGAACCTCCACAGTCCGGCTGTCGCGAGCACGACCGGCCGGACTCCGATGCGGTGGAGCGCCGCGAGCACCAGACCCGGATCGGCGAGCGAGGTGTGGTTGGCGGCGAGGATGGCGCCCGCGGGGATGGCCGCGCCGGGGTCCCGTGTGACCGTGATCGTGCCGAACAGGGGGTAGAGGCGGTGGGCGGCGGCGCTGAGCATGGTGGTGGTGTCCCGTCCGTGTGGTGAGCTGTCCGCAGTCTGCCGCGCCGTCGCCGCCGAAGCCTGAGTACGCGTACTCACCGGGACACGGGTGATCGCCCGCGCGGGCACCGCCGCCCGCGCCGGCCGGGTGTGCCCGCGCGGTCAGGGGACGTCTCCCTGCCAGTCCCAGCGCCGAGGGTCCGCGGGCCGGGGCCCGTACACCGCGTGGCCGCCGTGCCCGAACCTGCCGATCTCCGTGGTGAGTACGGCGCTCTCGGACAGTTGCCCGTCCGTCCAGCCGGTCACGTCCAGCAGCAGCCCGTCCAGCGGACCGGCCACCAACTCCCGGTACACGTGTCCCGGCCTCGGGCCGGGGTTCGGGTCGTCGTGGTCGGTTCCGTAGACCCGGCCGCGCATCAGCTCGTCCATACGTTCCAGCGTCGCAGGCCCCACTGACATACGAACGCCGGTACGGCACCCGGACGCCGTCCGGCGCAGGGGGCGTCCGCCACGAGGCGGTGGAGTCGGTACGCACACATGCGTAGGCCCCGGTCCACAGATCGCGACCGGTACGGCCGCGAGCACGCTCCGGGCCATGCGGAGGCGCACTCGGAGTGCCTCCCAGTAGGACGAGATCACTCTTTCTCTGATCATGTCGGATGAAATTCACTCTTTCGATACATGTCCGTCAGAGGTAGCCGAAAGGGATCCGCGGGCATTCCACGGTCAAGTGTTCGCCGTTCCAGGAGGTGGCCTTGTCCGCTCCGATCCCTCCCTCCGAATGGGAGGCCCGCATCCCGGCCCGGCCCGCCGCGGCCGCCGGGCTCGCCCCGGCTCACGCCTTCCCGCCACGGCCCGAAGCCGTCCAGGTGACAGAATCCGACGTGGCCGCGCTCGCGGCCGAAGTACCGCTCGACGTCGACGGCTTCCGCCCGGAGGGCGTGCCGTTGAGCCCGGTTCCCCAGCCCGTTCCCGAGGAGTTAGTGCGGCGTCCGCGCTGGCGCCGGCCCGCCGGCCAGGAGGACGATCTCGGCGAACCGACCACCGTCTTCCCGCCCGACACGCGGTACCAGTTCTACGACACCTCCTTCCCCTGGAGCACCTGCGGCCGGGTGGTGACGCCGGCGGGCTCGGCGTCGGGTGTCATGGTGGGCCCCCGTCACATGGTGACGGCGAGCCATGTGGTGCCCTGGCTCACGGGCGGCGGCACCGACTGGATGACGTTCACCCCCATGCAGTTCGACACGAGCGAACCGTTCGGCACCACCACCGTGACGCGGGTCTACTTCTGGCTGCGGGTATTGGACGCGAACGCCATCTCCTCCAACGAGGCCGCGTTCGACTACGTCGTCTGTGTCCTGAACGCGCGTATAGGCGACACGGTCGGCTATATGGGTTCCCGCGCCTACTCGTCGAACTGGAACGGGCTCACGGCCTGGAGCCACGTCGGATATCCGTTCGACATCGGTGCCGGTGTCCGGCCCGTCTTCCACGGAGACGGGGTCATGGACAGCACGATCAGCGAGAACACCAGCGGGCGCAACTCGTTCCGGATCATGCACCGCAACGACACCGCGGACGGGCAGTCCGGTGGTCCGTACTTCGGATGGTGGCCCGGCGAGAACTGGCCGCGCGTGGTCGCGGACCAGAGCTCGGAGAACTGGGGCGGAGCCGGCGGACCCAACGCCGCGGGCGGCGGCAACGCCTTCCCGGCGCTGATCAACCACGCCCGCGCGGTCGAGCCGTAGCCGACGTACCGTCCGACGCCCCGGACGGCAGCGAACGGTACCCGGTGCGGGCGGCGGTGGACGCCGCCCGCACCGGCGGTTCGCGCGGTACGAGGTCCCGGGCGCGTCCCCGCCGGCCGGGGCGGTGTCGGGGCCCGATGAAGCGAACTGTCCCGCGCCGGGCGGGGCGGAGGCCAATCGGGTGACAGTGCCGGGCGGGACCGGCCGGATCGTCATCCCTTCTGCCTATGGTCACATCACCTCACACGGGCCGGGTCGGTCATGACCCTCGCCCCCACTTGTTCCGTCGGCGGGGGGGCGGGACTCCGGACGCAGACGTACCGCTGGTACGGCGACCGGCCACGACCACGCCGCAGGGGGTGCGGCCGCTTCCGAGGTGTGAGGCCGGGATGGAGAGAGTTCAAGGAGGTTCGATGGTTGACGCCGTCTACTTCGGCGGTGACATCGTCACCGTCGCCGACGGTCGGCCCACCGCCGAGGCGGTAGCGGTCGAGGACGGCCGGATCACCGCCGTCGGTCCCCTGGCCCAGGTGCGGGAACTGGCCGGCGCCGGGACCCGGATGGTGGATCTGCGGGGGCGCGCGCTGCTTCCGGGATTCGTCGACGCGCACAGTCATCTGTCGCTGGTCGGGTTCCAGGCGGCGGCGGCGAATCTGCTGCCGGCTCCCGACGGGACGGTCGACGACCTGCCGGCGTTGAGGACACGGCTCGTCGAGTGGGTCGACGGCGAGGCCGGTCGGCGCTGGGAGTGGATCGTCGGGTTCGGATACGACGACGCCCGGCTGAAGGGCTCCGCGCATCCCACGCGCGACGATCTGGACGAGGTGTCACGGGACCGGCCGGTGCTGGTGATCCATCAGTCCAGTCATCTGGGGGCGGTCAACAGCAAGGGTCTCGAACTGCTGGGCTACGACGCGGACACGCCCGACCCCGCGGGCGGGGTGATCCGCCGGCGGCCCGGATCGAATGAGCCGAACGGTGTTCTGGAGGAGATGGCGTTCTTCCCCGCCTGGAGTCTGTGCAGCGCCGGGTTCGACGAGGAGGAGCGGATCAGGCTCGTCCTGCTGGGTCAGCGGGCGATGGCCTCGTTCGGGTACACGACCGTCCAGGACGGGCGGCTCATGTCCGTCCAGGATCTGGAGATCCTGGAGAAGGCGGCGGAGCGGGGACTGCTCGACCTCGACGTCGTGGCCTATGTGGATTCCTCGCTCACCTCACTGCTCGACGAGAGGGACGAGCGGGTGTCCGGGCGGGAGTACCGGGACAGGCTGCGGATCGGCGGTGTGAAGCTGGGTCTGGACGGGTCGCCCCAAGGCCGTACCGCATGGCTCACGGAGCCCTATCTCACTCCGCCGGAGGGTCAGGGCGAGGGGTACCGCGGGTATCCGGCGCTGCCCGACGCCGATGTGCGGGAGACGGTGTCCCAGGCGTACGCCCGGTCCTGGCAGGTCCTCGCGCACACGAACGGCGACGCGGCCATCGACCAGTTCCTCACCGCCGTGGACCGGGCGACCGCGGAGCACGGACAGAACGACCGGCGGCCGGTAGCGATCCACGCCCAGACCGCACGGGAGGACCAGCTCGACACCATGCGGGAGCTGGGCGTCATCCCCTCGTTCTTCTCGATGCACACCTACTACTGGGGCGACTGGTACACCGACACCGTGTTCGGGCCCGAGCGTGCGCAGCGGATCTCACCGGCCGCGTCCGCGCTGGCGCGCGGCATGATCTACACCTCTCACCATGACGCCCCGGTGGCGCTGCCCAGTTCGCCGGCGGTTCTGTCGAGCCAGGTGAGACGGGTGACCCGGAGCGGAAGGGTGCTGGGTGAGGACCAGCGGGTCAGCCCGCTGGACGCGGTCAGGGCCACCACCCTGCACGCGGCCCACCAGTACTTCGAGGAAGACCGGAAGGGGTCGATCGAGGTCGGGAAACTCGCCGACTTCGTGATCCTCAGCCACAATCCGCTGACGGTCGCCCCCGACGAGATCGGCGCGGTCAGGATCATCGAGACGATCAAGGAGGGCAGGACCGTCCACCCACGGCCCGTGGAGGACGCGCCCGCCTGAGCGGCCGGACGCCGGCCCGCGCCGCCGGCCCGCCCGGCTATCCGGGCCGGCGCACACGCAGGCTCTGCCGACCGGGCATACCGTCGCGTTCGATGACCTCCACCCCGTATCCGAGGCCCCGCAGGGTCTCCGTGACCCGGGTGAGCTGCTCGCGCCGGTACGCGGCGGCGCCGGGCGGGTCCTGGTCGGCGGAGAGTCCGCGGTACTCGCGCGGCGGCTGACAGACGACTTCGACGCAGAGCAGAGCGCCGTCGGGCCAGGCGTCCGGATGGATGGCTTCCACCGTGCAGAACGCGTCCGCCCAACTCCCCCGCCGTTCCTCCGGGTAGGGGGTCAGTCCCGCCTCCTGGAGGCTTCGGGCCACCTCACCGGCCCCGGCGTAGTAGTCGAACCCCTCGGGCAGCGGGGCCTGTGAAACGCCCGTCGCCGGCGTGTCGGCCGGTGGCGGTGGGACGAGCGAGAGCCGGGCGGGATCGAAGTGGTGCAGGTCCATGCCTCATCCTGGCAACAACTCGGCCCGCACACAGCTCTTTTCCGGACAGGTCCCGAGTGACCGAGCCGACCGGCACGGAGTCGACCGGTACGGAGTCGACCGGTACGGAGTCGACCGGTACGGCCCATCGGCCCGGTCGGCGGACCGGCCGGGGCGAGCGCGATCCGCCGGGGCGAGCGCGATCGCAGATCAGTTCTCGGTGAGCAGTCCGTCGCGGAGGTTGGTGAGAGTGCGGGTCAGGAGCCGGGAGACATGCATCTGGGAGATGCCGAGACGCCCGCCGATCTGGGACTGGGTCATCTCCAGGCCGAACCTCATCTCCAGCAGCAGCCGTTCCCGGTCGTCGAGCCGCTCCAGCAGGGGCGCGAGGGCGTGGAGGTCCTCCATCAGCTCCATGGCCGGGTCGACGCCCCCGAGCGTCTCCGCGTACGCACGGCCCGTGCCCGCCACGGCGGGGGCGTCTTCGACGTCCGCAGGCGGAGTGTCCAGGGAGCCCGCCGTGTAGCCGTTGGCGGCGACCATGCCCTCCACGACCTCCTCCTCGCTCAGTCCGAGCAGGCCGGCCAGCTCCGCCACGGTCGGGTCGCGATCCAGCACACCGGCGAGTTCGTCCCTCGCCTTGGCGAGTTCCGTGCGCAGTTCCTGGAGCCGGCGCGGGACGTGCACCGCCCAACTGGTGTCGCGGAAGAACCGCTTGATCTCGCCCACGATGTACGGAACGGCGAAGGAGGTGAACTCGACCTCACGGCTGAGGTCGAACCGGTCGATGGCCTTGATCAGCCCGATCGTGCCGACCTGGACGATGTCCTCCATCTCCCCGCTCCCGCGGTTGCGGAACCGTCGGGCGGCGAACCGGACCAGCGAGAGATTCATCTCGATCAGCGTGTTCCGGGCGTACTGGTGCTCGGAGGTGCCTTCCTCCAACGTGCGGAGCCGGTCGAAGAACACCCTCGACAGCCCCTTCGCGTCGGCCGGAGCGACCTTCCCCGCGTCCTCCACCCAGGGCAGGCCCTCCACCGGCGTCCGGCCGTCTCTCACCGTGCGCACCGGCTCGGCCCGGTCGACGGTGTACGCGGCAGACGTGGCGCTCGGCATGACGGATCCTCACTACGACGGCTCAGTGGTGACAGTGCGTCTGCCCCGCTTCGGCACGCTCACACCCGCGTGACGGAAGAGATGTGTCTCAGGGGCACGCTCCCGCCGCCACGGCCCGCCGCCGGAGCCCTCCCGGGCCCGCCCGCCGTACCTCTGTGTCCTGCCGGGCCGCGTCCCGAAGGCGTCGGCCGGGTCCGGGGCCGCCGCGGGCCGATGACGAAGCCCGTGGATCCCGGCAGCCTCGGTGCGGCACGGCCCTCGGTGCGGATGGCCTCGCGTCCCTCGGCCCGGAGGCACGCGACACAGGGAGTCCATCGCCGGCCGTCGCCGGACCCGGCGGCCGTCCCATGGTGGCGAACATCACATGACGGGGAACGCCGGGAGTGAGACGAGGAACGCCGGGAGTGAAGAGACCGGTCCCCGTCGACGCGGGGAGGCCCCCTGCCCGCTCGGGCGGGCTCGGGACCGGCCCGTCGTACAAGGAGCCGGGCGACCGCATCAGGAGGTGATCATTCCGGCCTTGGGGCCCGGCGACTGTTCCGGCCATGGCCGTGATGCGAAGTCACCGGCGAGAATGTCCGCCGGACGGGTGCCGAACGGGTGCCTCACGCCATTCGAGCAGGTCAGCAGCCTGCCGTCCTGGCCGGTGGCGCGGCCTCGGCGACCCGCCCGAGGGGACCGACCGCCGCTTTCCGCCACCTCCCGGCTGCGGGGACACCGGAACCTACGAGTATCGTTGCGGTGCACATCCGTATTTCTTGGGAAAGCCGCACTGTGCCGTCCATTTATTCGGGCGGCGGGCGGGGCCGGTCAAGGGCGACCGGTCAGCGCCGCGCAGCTCCGGCTGTCCGTTCCCGAAGTGCAAGGAGCCCGATCACCGATGGTGCCATCTCCCATGTCTTCCGCGACGTCCGCCGAACCGTTGAACGGTTCGGAGAGCCGCGTACTCGAACCGCTGTACGCGGAGGTCCTGCGTCGCAACCCCGGAGAGGCCGAGTTCCATCAGGCCGTGCGGGAGGTCCTGGAGAGCCTGGGGCCCGTGTTCGCACGGCGGCCCGAGTTCGTCGACGCCAAGATCATCGAGCGGATCTGCGAGCCTGAGCGGCAGCTGATCTTCCGGGTGCCGTGGGTCGACGACTCCGGCGAGATCCACGTCAACCGCGGTTTCCGGGTGGAGTTCAACAGCGCGCTCGGCCCCTTCAAGGGCGGTCTGCGCTTCCACCCCTCGGTGAACGTGGGCATCGTGAAGTTCCTCGGCTTCGAGCAGATCTTCAAGAACTCCCTCACCGGCATGCCCATCGGCGGCGGCAAGGGTGGCAGCGACTTCGACCCCAAGGGCCGCTCGAACGGCGAGATCATGCGGTTCTGCCAGTCGTTCATGACCGAGCTGTACCGGCATCTGGGCGAGTACACCGACGTCCCGGCCGGCGACATCGGCGTGGGCCAGCGGGAGCTCGGCTACATGTTCGGCCAGTACAAGCGGATCACCAACCGCTACGAGTCGGGGGTCCTCACCGGCAAGGGCCTCACCTGGGGCGGTGCGCAGGCCCGTACCGAGGCCACCGGATACGGCTGTGTGCTGTTCACCGGCGAGATGCTGCGGACCCTCGGGCAGGACTTCGACGGACAGCGCGTCACGGTGTCCGGCTCGGGCAACGTCGCCGTCTACGCCATCGAGAAGGCACAGCAGCTCGGCGCCACCGTGGTCACCTGCTCGGACTCCGACGGCTATGTCGTGGACGAGAAGGGCATCGACCTGGAGCTGCTCAAGCAGATCAAGAACGTGGAACGCGGCAGGGTGGCCGACTACGCCGAGCGGCGCGGCTCGGCCGCCCGGTTCGTCGCCGGGTCCGGCGTCTGGCAGGTGCCCTGCGATGTCGCCCTGCCGTGCGCGACGCAGAACGAGCTGGACGAGGACGACGCCCTCGCGCTGGTACGCGGCGGGGTCAAGGCGGTCGCGGAGGGCGCGAACATGCCCACCACTCCGGAGGCGCTCCGGGTTCTGCAGAAGGCCGGCGTCGCCTTCGGCCCCGGCAAGGCGGCGAACGCGGGCGGGGTCGCGACGAGCGCGCTGGAGATGCAGCAGAACGCTTCCCGTGACTCGTGGACCTTCGAGCACACCGAGGACCGGCTGGCCGAGATCATGCGTCATATCCACGACTCGTGCCACGACACGGCCGAGCGGTACGGGCAGCCGGGGAACTACGTCGTCGGCGCGAACATCGCGGGGTTCGAGACGGTCGCGGAGGCGATGCTGGCGCAGGGCGTGATCTGACGCCCCTCCCGTCATCGAGCGGTCCGTGATCGCGCAGTCCGTCGTCGCACGGTCCGTGATCGCGCGCTCCGTGCGCGCTCCGTGCTTCGCGTTCCGGGCTTCGCGTTCCGGCGGGTTCCTCGGCTCCGGGGCGCGGGACGCTTGCCCGGCCGGGGTGCGGCGGCTTCCTCCGCCGCGCCCCGGCCGTTCGGATGAGATCATGAGCCCCATGGAGAACACAGACGTGTCCGTGCAGGACGTCCCCGAGGCCAAACAGCTCCAGGCCATGGTGGGATCGGACCTCGCCGGGAAGGCGGACTACATCCGCACTCATGAGCTGATCGCCTTCGTGCACACCGAGGTCTTCCGGGAGTTCGAGGGCAAGGGCGTGGGTTCCGCACTCGCCAGGGCCGGACTCGAACTGGCCAGGGCCGAGGGGCTCAAGGTCCTTCCGGTGTGTCCTTTCATCTCCGGCTGGCTGGACCGTCATCCCGAGTACGAGGACCTGCGCTACCGCCCCTCCAGCAAGGTCACGGACTGAGCGGGCGCGTCCCGCCGCGCCGCTCTCCGCGCGGGACGCCCGGCCCGCCTCGCCCCTTCCGGGATTCCGCCGCCCCGGCCGTCACCTCCAGGTGGTAATCCGCCGAGTCGTGGGTACCACCACCTCACGCCCGGATGGCGGGGACCGGCCCGCGCACGGGAACGACGGGGGTGTCGGGTGGTCTATGAGCAGGTGGGGCGGTACATCGGCCGGCCCGGCCCCGAGGAGGCGCTCCGCGCCCTCCAGCGGCCCGACGCGGAACGTCCCGTGGTGGTCGTCCGTGGCGTGACCGGGCTCGGGAAGTCCCTGCTGCTGCGGCAGACGAGATCCACCGCGTCCTGTCCCGTTCACCTGATCGATCTGGACGAGATCGTCCGCAGGCATCCGGTGGGCGAGCTCGCCGAGCATCTGTCCGGCGCCCTCGCGCAGGCGCTGGCGTCGGGCAGCCGTTTCGGGGCGTGGCGTCTGTGGCGGTACCGCCGGGCACTCGGCCGGGGCCGGTCCGGGACCAGGGTGAACGTCGTCCTACGCGCGAGCCGCGGCGGATCGGTGTCCCACAATGTGACGACGGTGAACGCCGGGCGGGAACCGGTGGCCCCGGACGCGCTGGCGGCGGCGCTGCTCCGGATCGCGCGGCGCACCCGGCGGCGTACGCGTCTGGTGATGGTCGACGGGTGTGAATGGCTGCGGTTCCGGGAGACTCCCGTGGCCGAGGACCGCTCGCGCGGTGCCGACGCCGCGACCTGGTTCACCGACGACGTACTGCCCGCTCTCCTGGACGCCGCACCGCATCTGCGCTTCGCGCTGGCGTCCGGTGAGGAACTGCCCGTCGACCGCGCTCCGTCCACCGAGGTCGTGCTGCACGCATGGCACGCGCGCGAGACCTCCGCCTTCCTGGAGTCGTGCGGTCTCGGCACGCCCGAGGTGGCCGAGGCGGTGCACCGCTCCTGCCGGGGCGTGCCCGTCTGGGTGGCGGCCGTGGCGGACGAGGCGTCCCGCCGAGGCGCGTCGTCCCCGGTGACCGCCGAATGGGTTCTGGAGCGGGCTCGCACGGCTCCTGTGGAGCAGTGGCTGCCTCGGGAGTTCGAGTCGCGCCTGCCGGACGCCTACCGCGAGATCCTGCGGGCCGCGGCGGTGCTCAGGGATGTGAGGACCGGTGCGGTGCGAGCGGTCGCCGACTCGGCCGAGCTCCCGCGCGGCTGGGAGCGCCGTCTGCTGGAGTACTCCTTCGTCCGCCGGTACCGGCGCCTGCGGGGCGGCTCCCGGTTCGTCCTCCATCCGCTGCTGCGCATGGCCCTGCTGGCCTCGCTCGCGGAGTCCGACCCCGCTGGTCTGGTGGCGGCCCACCGGCGGGCCGCCGAGTACTACGAGCGGGCGGGGATGCTGCTGGAGGAGTGCTATCACCGGTTCGCGGTCGGGGACGGGTCGACCGCGGACCGGTGGCGGGCCGGACTGCGCACCGCGTACGAGGCGGAGCGGTGGGACGTGGCGCTGCGGTACACCGAGGTCGCGCTCTCGGACGAGACCGTGTCCGCTGTTTCGGCGTCGTTGCCGGAGGTGGCGGCGACGGCCTCGGAGATCTCCGGGCTCATCGCCTGGCGCCAGCAGCGGTACGGCCGTGCGCACAGCCACCTCGGCCGCGCCCTGCTCCTGATCGGCGAACGCGTTGGTGACGGCGAGGGCGCGGCCGCCCGTAGGGCGCTGCTGCTTCCGATGGCCCGCACGGCCGACGCCCTCCGGTTCTACGGAGAGGCCGCGACGCTCTACGCCGAGATCGCGGACGGGGCGACCGCCGCGGGAGAGCCGTCGCCGCTGGCGGATCTGGCGAGAACGGCCGAGTACGCCGGAGACCTGTCGCTGGCCGAGGAGACGTATCGGCGGCTGCTCTCGCCGGCGGCGCGGGCCGGCGATCCGGTCGATCGGGCGATCGCCTGGAACGGACTCGGGCGCGTGAGTCTGGACACGGGATCGACGGCGGAGGCCGTTCTGGCCCATCGACGGGCCCTGGAGCTGGTCGCATCCCTGGGCCGGCCCGATGTGGAGGCCGCGGCCTGGTGCGGCCTCGCGCGCACCGAGCACGGGAACGGCGAGGTCGCCGCGGCGCGGGAGTGCTATCGCAAGGCTCTGGACCTGGGCGTCGAGGCGCGGGACGCCGAACTCCAGGCGGAGGCGTGGAACGGGCTGGGTTACACGGCCTTCGACGAGGGCGAGTTCGACACGGCGCTCGACGCGCACCGTACGGCCCTCGCTCTGTCCACCGCCGTCGGGGACGCGCACGGTGAGGCGGAGGCGTGGCGTGCCGTAGGGAACACCCTGCGTGAGCGGAGCGCTCCCGCGGAGGCCGAGGAGCCGCTGACACGGGCTCTTGAGCTGTACGAGCGGGTCGGGGACCGGCGGGGGCGGGCGTCGGCCCTGTGCGGCCTCGGCCGCGTCACGTCCGATCTCGGCCGCTGGCAGGAGGCGGAGCGGGCGTACGGCGAGGCGCTGGGCGCGGCGAAGAGTTCCGGCGACACCGAGTGCGTCGCCGAGGCGTGGTACGGGCTCGGCCATACGGCCCGTGCGGCCGGCCGGCTCGATGAGGCCGAACGCGACTATCTGCGCTCGCTGAAGCTCTTCGAGGCGACCGGCAGCCCCGGCTGGCAGTCGGACGTCTGGAACGTCCTGGGACACCTGTGGAGAGAGCAGGGCGAGGTGAGCCGGGCACAGGACGCCTATGAAGGCGCGACGACGTTCGCTGTGAGGGCCGGATATCTCGCCGGGGAGGTTCTGGGGCTGGTCGGTCAGGGCCGGGTCGCCGCCCTGCGAGGCGAACTGGACGAGGCGGAGCTGCTGCTCCGGGCGGCGATCGACCGCTGCGGCGACGGCGGATATGTGATGGGCCGGATCGACGCATGGTCCTGGCTGGGGTCGATCGCCCTTGAACGCGGCCGCGCCGGGGCGGCGGAAGAGGCGTATCGGAACATGCTTGAGCTGAGCGCGGAGTGCGGTCCCGAGCAGAAGGTCCGCGCCATCCTCGGGCTGGCGAGCGCCGCCTGGCTGGACGGGGACTGGGAGCGCGCCAGGATCCTGGCCACGGAGTCCCTCGGAATCGGCAGGGAGCTTGAACTGGCCGATGAACTGCGGGTCGACGCCCTGTTGTGCCTCGGCGACACGGCCCTCCGGCTCGGGCACCACGAAGAGGCGTGCGAACGCTCGGCACAGGCCCATGAGCTGGCGCGGCGGGGAGTCGACGCCCGGCTGACCGCCCGAACCGCGCTGTTGTCCGGGCTCGCGCAGACCGCCGTGGGGAACACCGGTGCCGGTCTGGGGCTGCTGGAGAGCGCCTGCGCGTCGGCGCGCCGGTCCGGGGACCGGGTCCTGGAGGCGGAGGCTCTGCTGACGCTCGCCGAGGCGCAGCGTGACGCGGGACAGCTGGCCGAGGCCCGGACCACGGCCCGGCTGATCGACACCGGTGTACTGCACGATCCCCGGATCGTGGCCCAGGTCGGACGGCTCCGTTCCCGGATGACCGTCAGGAACGAGGGAGAGGTGGGCACATGAATCCCAGAGGAGCCGCCGCGGCGTCGGTGCTGCTCGGTGCGGCCGTCGGAGTGGTGACGAACCTGCTCACCGACGAGTGGAGTTGGACGCTGGGAATCGGCTTCGGCGTTCTGGTGTGCGCGCTCGTCGCCGTGGCGATCAAAAGCGCGGCCACGGCTCCCGGCGCCGGGGCGGACACCCCGACCGTGCGCGTGGAAGCCTCGGGCGGGGGGCGGGTGACGGGCAATACGTCGACGGTGAAGCGGCCCGGACGGCTGTGGCTGCGGGCGGCGCGGCGCGGCGTCGTGCGCGGCAACACGACCCGGGCGGGCGAGGGGTCCGCCGAACTGCACGCCGTCGACGGCGAGGTGTCGGACAACGACACGACGATCTCCTGACGCCGCGCACGACCACGACGGGCACGAACCCGGTGGGCAGGTCGGGGCGGGCAGGTCGGGGCGGCGGATGCGCGCTGTGCCGGCCGGGATCAGGGCAGGGCCGGGACGGCGTCGTCCCGGTGCTGCTCGTCCCCCGGGCGTGATGCGCGGACCGGGGTCCGTCCAGACGGCTTCCCACGGGGGATCACGCCGCTCGACGAGCGGTACGGTGGTGGACGTTTCGCACGCGGTCCGGACCGAGGGCGTCGCGGACACCACCATGGAACGGATCCCCCCTCCCGATATGAGCACTCACCGGTACTGGGTCACCCGCGCCGAGACCGACGCCGACATCCCCGCCGTACGGGCCATCGACCTGGCGGCCTTCGAGACTCCGCTGGAGGCGGACCTCGTCGACGCCCTGCGCGCCGACGATGCGTGGATCGAGGGGCTGTCGACGGTCGCGACGGACGAGGACGGCACGATCGTGGGACACGCCCTGCTGACCCGCTGTCATATCGGCGACACGCCGGCCCTCTGTCTGGCTCCCGTCGCCGTACTCCCCCGGTACCAGAGGTCCGGGGCCGGCTCCGCGGCCGTCCGCGCCGCGCTCGGGGCGGCGAAGGACATGGGCGAACACTTTGTCACCGTCCTGGGCCAACCCTCCTATTACCCGCGCTTCGGCTTCGGCCGCGCCTCCGACCACGGCATCCGCCCGCCCGTGGATGTTCCGGACGACGCCATGATGGCTCTCGCCCTCGACGCCGACCACCCGCTGCCCGCGGGCACCATCCGCTACGCGCCGCCGTTCGGTCTCTGACCGTCTCCGTGACGCCGCGGGTCGGCGCGGAGCGGCGGACGGCGGGTGCCGTCCGGGGGACACCGTGGCCGACGGGGACGGTCCGAGCGGGTCCGGCGTGGCCGCTCGAAGGGACCGCCCGGACCGCCGGAGCCGCGGCGGATCCGTGACCGGCCGACGATCGGAGCATCCCTCGACGCTCCCGGATCCGCTCGAAGAGCCATCGAATCCGCCTCTCGGTGACTCTTTCGACAGCGCCCGTCACCCGGAGTGCCGCCCGCACCGGCGCCACGGCCCGGCCCAGCGACCCAGGGCTCTTCGGCCCTCCGGTCATGGCCGTTCGGCCCATAGCCGTTCTCGATGCCATGATCGACCCTGGAGTGGGGACGGCGGTGTCGATGCCGTCGCACGCGAGCGGAGAAATGGGAGTGGTCTGATGAACGGTCCGGTCGTAGTCGGAGTGGACGGCTCGCAGTCGAGTCTTGCCGCGGTGGAGACGGCCGCCCGGGAAGCACGGCTGCGCGGGCGCGGACTGCATGTGGTGCATGCCTTCATCTGGCCCCAGATGCATGTGTCGGTCGGTCCCTCGTCGGTGGGACCGCGCGACGGCGGGCTGCGCAACATCGCCGAGCGGGTGCTCTCGGAGGCCGTGGACCACGCCCGCGCCACCGTTCCGGACGTCGAGGTGACCCAGGACCTCGTCACGGGGGACCCCCTCACCGTGCTGGAGGCCCAGTCGCGCAACGCGTCGCTCATGGTCGTCGGCAGCCGGGGCATGGGCGGCTTCATCGGACTGCTGGTCGGTTCGACGGCCGTGCATCTCGCCGCCTACGGCCGCTGTCCGGTGCTCGTGGTCCGCGGCACGCCCGATCCGTCCGGTCCCATCGTCCTGGCGGTCGACGGTTCCCCCGAGGCGGCCGCCGCCGTCGGGTTCGCGTTCGCGGAGGCGTCACTGCGGGGTGCCGAGCTCGTGGCCCTGCATGTGTGGAACACCTGGACCGAGCGCGGGGACGACGATCCGGGTTATCCGCAGAACCTCGTGGACGGCGTCGACCGGCTCCGGGAGACGGAGGAGCGCGTGCTGGCCGAGGCGCTCTCCGGCTGGACCGACGAGTATCCGGACGTCACCGTGCACCGGCGTCTCGTCCGGGAACGGATCCGCCCGGCGCTGATCGACGCCAGCGAGAGCGCGCAGTTGCTGGTGGTGGGCGCGCGCGGGCGCGGTGGTTTCAAGGGGCTGCTGCTCGGATCGGTCAGCCAGGCCGTACTGCATCACGCGCACTGCCCGGTCGCCGTGGTCCGCGCCGGCCAGGAGTGATCGCCGCCGCCCCCTCGTGCGCGAGGGGGCGGGCTCACGAGCACCGGGCGTCGGACACCTGTTCCCCGGGACGACTTCGGGTACGTCCCACGGGGGACAGCGGGCCGACGCCCGGTGCCGTATCCATGTCCACGGACCGGACAGTGTGAGCGCTCCGGTCGACTCCCCGATCGGTGATTCCTACGATGCGTAGCGAGTTCACCGTACTGAGCGCCGCAGACGCGCTGAGTCGTCATCGGGGGGTATCACATGTCCGGCAATGTCCCGCGGCAGCGGACGGCACACGCCGTCTGGTCCGATTTCTGTGCGGTCGCGCCCAGTCCCGAGCTGCGCGAGCGGCTGAACGAGCAGCTGGCCCGGATCCGGTCCGGGCCCGAGGAGCTGGCCGGGCAGCTCACCGTCGCGCGCGGCCCGCGCCGGATCGGTTTCGACGACGGCACCATCATTCCGCCGGACGAGTTCCCGCTCGGGACCCCGTTCGAGACCATCTCGTCGGCGGCGGCCGACCGGGCTCCCCTGCGCGGGTCGGTACGGGTCGTCGTGGTCCTCGCCGACTTCCCCGACAAGGCGATGACGGCGTCGCGGCAGCACTTCGAGGAGCTGTTCTTCTCGCTCGGCGTGCTGCCGCACGGAAGTGTCCGCGAGTACTTCCGCGAGGTGACGCACGGTCTGGTCGACATCGTCGGCGAGGTCGTCGGACCGCTGCGCCTCCCGCGGACTCTCGCCTGGTACGCCAACGACAACTCCGGCATCGGCAGGCCGAGCGGCACGCCACGGGCGAACATCATGGCCCAGGACGCGGCGCTGGCCTGCGACCCGCTGGTGGACTTCGCGCCGTACGACAACGACGGCAACGGTTTCGTCGACGCCTTCATCGTGGTGCACGCCGGTTCGGGGGGCGAGGCGTCCGGCAGTCCGGGCGACATCTGGTCGCACAAGTGGGTGCTGCCGGCCGTGCACACCGCCGACAAGACGAAGATCTACGCGTATCTGACGATCCCCGAGGACGCCAGGATCGGCGTCTGCGCGCATGAACTGGGGCATCTGGTCTTCGGCTTCCCCGACCTGTACGACACCGACGGAACCTCGGAGGGCATCGGCGACTGGTGTCTGATGGCCGGTGGTTCATGGGGCGGAGGCGGAGACGTCCCGGTGCACCCCTCCGCGTGGTGCAAGGTCAGCCAGGGGTGGGCCTCGTCGACCGTGGTGACCTCCGGCGGTCCGATCTCGTTCGAGGATGTGAAGACCTCCCACACGGTCCACCGGCTCTGGAAGGACGGGACCGGCGGATCCGAGTACTTCCTTCTGGAGAACCGGCAGAAGACCGGATACGACGTCTCACTGCCGACCGGCGGGCTCCTGATCTGGCACATCGACGAGAGCCGGCCGGGCAACTCCGACGAGAACCGCTACAAGGTCGGGCTGGTGCAGGCCGACGGCCGACGGGACCTGGAGCGGTCACGCAACCGCGGCGACGCCGGGGACCCCTATCCGGGCGACACCGGGAACACCTCGCTGACGGGCTCGACCTCTCCGAACTCGAAGTCCTATGCGGGCGTGGACACCTGTGTCTCCGTCACGGACGTCTCCGCTCCGGCGGCGACCATGACGGCGACGGTCGCCGTCTCCTGAGTCGGGCGGCCGATCTAGGTGCCATAAACACCGGGAACGCGGCCGCGAGCCCGCACGGCGCGGATCGGTGCCACCGCCGCCGGTCCGTGCCGGGACGCGGGTACGCCAGGCCGGCGGGACGCGGGCACGCCAGGCCGGTGAGCAGGCATGCTACGAGGCCGGCCGGTGCCCGCGAGCCCGTTCGCACCGGACGTACACGGCCCGGCCCGCCTGGCCGATCGGCCGTCGCCACAGGTCGGCCCCCGGGTGGAGCCGGTCGTACGCCGTGAACCGGCGGCGGGCATCGCCGCCGGTTGCGGAAGGCCGCCGCCGAACGCGGCACCGGCCGTCACGGCCGCGTCCGACCTGCGGCGGACAGCTCACGCCTCCCCCGGCGGCCGAGCCCCCGTGCCGTGCCCCGCGGCCCCCGCGCCGTGGCCCGCGCCGATAACGGCCAACGCCTCGTGGAGCGCCTGCCGTTGCTCCTGCGACATTCGGCCGAAGAACGCGACCAGCGCGGCGGCCGGTCTGTCGCTCCGTGCCCAGGCTTCGTTCATCAGCGTCGCCGCGTAGTCGGCCCGCGTGGAGACCGCTGTGTAGCGGTAGGCGCGGCCGTCGAGTTCTCTGCTGAGCCAGCCCTTCCGATATACCTTGTGCATCACCGTCATCACCGTGGTGTAGGCGATTGAACGTTCCTGCTGAAGTTCTTCCAGGATTTCCCGGACCGTCACGGATCGGTTCAATCGCCACACGCGTGTCATGACCGCGTCTTCGAGCTCTCCTAATTGCGCTTTCACAGGAACCACACTAGGGACACGCCGGGATCGGCCCAAGTCAGCGTCGATGCTGATCACGCTGGCCGCCTCGTCCCGCAAGGCTCCGGCCCTCCGGCCGTCGATGCCCGCTCGGAGCAGGGAGGAAGGGCATCCGGCCCCATATCGTCCGGGCCTCTCGTGCGGCAGAATTCGCCGCGTGCCACCCCCCGTGCCGTTCGCCGCCGCATCTCGGGAGTGCTCTCATGGACCTCTACGATCGCCCGCTCTTCGAACTCGATCCCAACACCGACCCGGTCGAAGAAGCGCGACGGCTTCATGCACAAGGCCCGCTGATCCCGGTCCGGTTGCCCGGCGGCGTACCGGCCTGGGCCGCCACCGACCACGCCACGGCCCAGCTGGTCCTCGGCCATGAGGACCTGACCAAGGACCCCGCGTACTGGCCGGCCCTGGCCGATGGCCGGATACCCGACGACTGGGAGTTGATCGCCGTCATACGCGGTGCCGCCATGCTCCATCAGGGCGGAGAGGACCACCGGCGGCTCCGCCGGCTGGCCGCCTCCGCCTTCAGCCGTGCTCCCGTGACCGCCCTCGGTTCCCGGATCGAGGAGATCGTCGCCGAGCTGCTGGACGCCGTGGACCGCGCCGGAGCCGAAGGGCCGGTCGATCTGCGCGAGCACTTCGCCCTCCTGCTGCCCATACGGGTGATCTGCGAGGTTCTCGGAGTGCCGGACGGCACGGTGCTGGATCTGCGCGAATCCTTCGATGTCCTGGTGACGTCCCAGGACAGCGCGTCGAAGGAACCGGTCGGAGACATCCGGGTGGCGGTGGCGGACATCCTCGGCTCCCTGACGGCTCTCATCGCCGACAAGCGCGAGAACCCCGGCGACGATCTCGCCACCGCGTTGATCCAGGCGCGCGAGGACGGTGACCGGCTCAGCGAGCAGGAGTTGATCGAGACCGTGTTCCTGCTGCTCATCGCCGGACACGAGACCACGGCCAATCTGATCTGCAATGTGGTGCACGCCATTCTGCGCGATCCCGTCGCCACGGCTGCGGTACGGGACGCGGAGGGCGCCCGGCCGTGGGGCGACATCGTCGACGAAGGGCTCCGCTTCTCCCCGCCGATCCGGCACGCCCTGATGAGATACGCGCTCAGGGACACGAGCATCGCCGGCGTCGACATCGCCAAGGGCGAGCCGGTCCTCGCCTGCCTCTTCGCGGTGGGCCGCGACACCCGGCAGCAGCAGGCCCCCGACACCTTCGACTTCACGAGCCCCACACGCCGCGACCATCTCGCCTTCGGCTACGGAGCGCACTACTGCCTCGGGGCCCGTCTGGCCAAGCTGGAGACGGAGATCGCGCTGGCCGCGCTCTTCACCCGCTATCCCAACCTGGCGCTGGCCGGGGAACCGGATCCGCTGGTCTCCATACCGCTCCAGGGATACCGGGCCATGCCCGTCCACCTGGGCTCCGCTCAGCGCGTCGGCTGAGGCGGGGGGGGCCGGACCACGGCGCGGGCGTCGTGGTCCGGTTCCCGGCGCAGGGCGTCGAGAGGGGGCTACCGCCGCCCGCCCAGGAGCCTGCGCCACCAGGGCCTGCGGGGTGCGGTCGCGGCGGACGCCGCCGGCGCGGCGGGCGCGGCGGCGGGAAGCGGCTGGGCCGCCGGAGCCGTCCGCGGGACGCCGTTCATCGGTGCCGCCGCGCCGCTGTCGGCGGTCACCCGCGGGAATCGCACGGGCAGGGCGTCCAGACGGCTGGACATCCACGAGGTGGTCACGCTCAACTCCGCCTCGGAGACGGCGAGCTGCATATCGGGCAGCCGGGCGAGCAGGGTGTCGATGCTGGTGTCCGCGATGGCCCGCCCGATGTCCGTGCCGGGGCATTCGTGGGGTCCCCCGCCGAAGGAGAGGTGCGAACGGTTGCCGTGCATCGGGGCCTTGAGGTCGGGGCGGATCTCCGGGTCGTAGTTGCCGGCGGAGAGACCCAGCATCACCATGTCCCCGGCCCGGATCTTCTGTCCGCCGAGGACCGTGTCGCCCGTCGCCCAGCGGTTCGGTGTCAGCAGAAGCGGCGGGTGGTTCCAGAGCACCTGGTCCAGCGCGTCGGGCAGCGTCATCTGGCCACCGGACAGATTGCCGCGGAATCGGGGATCCGTCAGCACCATGCGGAGGGTGTAGGCGAGGAGATTGACGGTGGTCTCGTTGGCCGAGGTGAGCGTGACCCGCAGGTGCTCGCAGACCTCGTCCTCGGTCAGCGCCGACTCGTGCGCGAGGAGCGAGCTGATGAAGTCCTTGCCGGGCTCGTCCTTCTTCTGCTTCACCACCTCACGCACGGTGTCCATGACGTAGTCGTTGCTCTGCAGGGACGTCGGGGTGCCCTGGACCATGTCACGCACGGCCGCCCCGAGCGGAATCCCGTACTCCTCGGGGATCCCGAACAGATGGGCGAGGACCAGGACGGGCAGCTTCTCCGCGAAGTCGGCCACCAGATCGACCTCGCCCCGCGCGATGAATCCGTCGATCAGCCGGTGCGTGTAGCGGACGGTCTGGCGGCGCACTCCATGGCGGTTGAACTGCGCCAGTCCGTCGGTGATAGCGCTGCGCAGCCGCGCGTGCTCCTCCCCGTCGGCGAAGACCAGCAGCGGCTGCCAGGTGGTGATGGGGAGCAGGGGCGAATCGGCCGACAGCCGCCCCTCCTTCAGCACGTTCCAGTTCCGGGAGTCGTTGGTGAACAGCGAGGGCGTACGCATCGCCTCCAGATTCTCCCGGTGACCGAGGACCAGCCAGGCGGGAACGTCTCCGGGAAGCAGTACGGGCGCGACGCGGCCGTGTTCGCGGCGCAGCTTCTCGTACAGGGTCTCCGGCGAGCCCTCGGCCTCGGGACCGTACACCCGCCGCGGTCCGACCCCTCCGTGAGCGTGCGCGGGGCACTCCGGAGGCGGTACGGGCGCGGATGAGGAGCCGGTCGAGTCTGGGTGCGGGGTGGTCACGATGCCTCCGAGGAACAACGGCGTACAGGACGGCGGTGAAGCCGGGATGCGAAGAAGGATCAGCCCGCCTCCCGCCGAGCCCATGATCGTCGACAGTGCCTCCGTGCCGGACGCCCGGGGTGCGGCGTTGGTTCACTGTGCGCCGCCGGGCTTCTCAGGGGTCATGGAATGACGGGTCCGGGTATGGGCAGACGTCTCCTCGCACAGGGAGCTGAGATTGCACAGCGCCCGCAGCATATCTCCGTGGCGATCCTCACACATACGTGGATTCGCAAGGAACTTGCGGTTCCTGACGAGCACTTGGGGCACCCAAGCCGACTCATCACCAATGGACGGAAATCGCCATATAGATGGACAGCGACTGCCCGCCGCCTTCACTCAGCACCGAAATCGACCCAGACGCGGAGCTATGCACCTCGCCGTGTCGGTGGTGAACTCATAGGCGAAGAACAGCACTTGACGCAGCGTTCGGCACCTACGAGGAGGTCAGCCGCCTGCCGGCCAGCGCAGGCGCACTCGCGCCGCCCGGCTTCCGGTGGTGTGATCACTTCGACAACTGGACCGTACAGTGCGCCGCACCGAAGGGTGCGGCGCACTGTCGAGAAGTAAGGGATTGCTCGTGGCAGTTGAGTTGCAGTCGGCCGATCTGAAGTCCATCCCCCGCGTTCCGGGAGCTGTGCCGCTTATCGGACATGCCCTGAAGATCTGGCGAGACCCTCTGGAATTCCTGAAGTCCCTGCCCGCGTACGGAGATCTGGTCAGGCTCGACCTGGGCACGCTGCCGGTGTACGTCGTCACCTCGGCCGAACTCGCCTACCAGGTCTTGGCGACGAAGTCACGCAGCTTCGAGAAGGGCCGGTTCTTCGACCGGGTGCGTCCCTTCGCGGGGAACGGTCTCGCCAATTCCGACGGGGAGTTCCACCGCAAGCACCGCCGGCTGATCCAGCCGATGTTCTCCAAGGATCGAATAGCGCAGTACTCCGAGATCATGGGCCGCAAGGCGACCGCCATGGTGGAGTCCTGGAAGCCGGGGGACGTGGTCGAGGTACAGAAGGAGGTGACCACCTACGGCGTGGAGACGCTGGCGGAGACGCTGTTCTCCACCGGTGTCGACAAATCGCTGGTGGACGCGATACATCAGAACCTGCCAGTCCTGATGAAGAACATGCTGCTGCGGGCGGCGTCCCCCAAGATCCTCGACCGGGTGCCCGTGCGTCCCAACCGGGAGTTCGACATCGCGTCGGCGAATCTCCGCAAGGTTATCGACGATGTCATCCTGGCCTCCCGTGCCTCCGGGAGCGCCGACCGGCAGGACCTTCTGACCCTGCTGCTCGCCGCGCAGGACCCCGAGAGCGGGGAAGGGCTCACCGACACCGAGGTCAGGGACGAGCTGACCATCATCCTCTACGCCGGAGTCGAGACGACGGCGGCCACGATCTCCTGGGCCGTCCATCATCTGGCCGGTCATCCGGAGGCGGAGGAGAAGCTGATCGCGGAGATCGACGAGGTGGTCGGCGACCGGCCGGTCACCATCGAGGACGTGCCCCGCCTGCCGACGGTGCGCCGCGTGCTGGACGAGGTGATCCGGCTGCACGGCGTCACCCTGCTGATGCGCCGCGCCACGGAACCGGTGGAACTGGGCGGCTATCTGATGCCCACCGGCACCGAGATCGCGTTCAGCATGTACGCCCTTCACCGCGACGGCCGCCTGTACGCGAACCCCGACGCCTTCGATCCGGACCGCTGGCTGCCGGAGCGTCAGAAGGCCGCCGGGCTGGAGCGCGAGCACTACATCCCGTTCGGGGCGGGAAGTCACAAGTGCATCGGGGACATCTACGCGTACACGGAGGCGACCATCGCCCTCGTGACGCTGCTCGCCAAGTGGCGGCTGGTCCCCGCCGCCGGGCACACGCCCAGCGAGATGCCCTCGACGGTGCCGGTCGCGGACCGCGTCTCCATGGTGGTCCAGCCGCGCCGGGCGTGATCCGGGTCCCGTTCCGGCCGTAGGACCGCCCCATGCGTGACGACCGGACGTCCCGTCCAGGCCGACCGGCGGGGCGGAACCCGGTCGCGCGGTCCTGACGGGAGCGAGGGCCTCCCGGCCCGCCGCGGATCGCCGGATCCCGGCGCCGCCGGCCGGAAGGCCCTCGTGCCCCACCGTGGTTCGCCCCCGACCGGGACCGGGCGCGGCCCACCGTGATGTTCGGGGCTCGCCCGCGCGTCGCACGGCGGACCGCCGGCGCCGGTGATCCGGAAGGTCGGACCGCCGGTGCCGGTGCGGGTTACCGTTCCTCAGTCGGCGGCCGGCTCCACGGGGATCCACAGCTCCGCCTCGGCTTCCGTGCCGTCCGGGGACAGCCGGGTCCGCAGGATCTCGGGGCCGGGCCTGCTCCGGTACGGATTGGCGGGGAACCACTGGGTGAAGACGTCCCGCCACAGGTACTGAAGGGTGTGGGGGAACGGTCCGGAACTCTCGAAGACCGCCCAGGTACCGGCCGGAACACCGAGGGTCTCCATGTCCTCGGGCGCGGCGGCCGTGGTCACCACGCCGTGCAGATAGTCCATTTCGGTGCCCTCCGCGCGGCTGGGGTCGATGTTCTCGCTCACCCCGACGATGCCCTGCGGCTCCTGGTCGGACAGGTCCTCCAGCCGGGCGAGGGTCTCCCGGCCGATGCCCCGGATGAACTCGACCAGGGCCGGGTTCATGCCCTCGTGCACGATGGGCACGCGCGTCCTTCTGCCGACGACGCGGAACGCTTCCTTCTCGGCGACCCGATATCGCATGCTGCTGCTCCCTTCGACGATGAGACGGAAGGACATCCGAGGCTGGGAACGCAGGACCGCGCCGGTCCGTCTGGCCTCGCCCGGACCGACGCCGTGCACGGCCCGGAACGCCCGCGCGAACGCCTCGGCCGAGCCGTAGCCGTACCGCACGGCGATGTCCAGGAGCGTCCGCCGCCCGGCGATCACCTCGGCGCCGGCGACGGTGAGACGTCTGCGCCTGATGTACTCGGACAGCCCGATCCCCGCGAGCGCGGAGAACAGCCGCCGGAAGTGGTACTCCGACGTCATCGCGATCCGCGCGAGTTCGGCGACCTCGATCCGATCGCCGAGGCGCGTCTCGATGTGCTCCATGGCCTGGTTGAGCCGATCCAGCATCCCCGTCCCTTCCTTCCGGTCACTCACCCTAGGAAGGTTCCGTGCCGCCGGACCCGACACTCCGTGCCCGGTCCGGTCGGGTGGGCGCTCGGGTGCCGCGGCCGGTGTGCGGGGTCAGCTGCCGGGGGGTGGCGCCGGTGCGGTCGGGGCCGTGGTGCGGTCGTCGTTGAAGATGCCCCCGGAGCCGGCGGGCGCGGAGTTGAGGACCCAGAGTCCGGCCAGCGTGGCGAGGGTGAAGACCACGGCGACCAGGAGCGAGAGGATCAGCCGCCGCTTCCGTTCGCGGCGACGCCACTGGCCGCGCGCGGTCCGGTACGCGTCGGGGGCGGCGTGCACCTGGCCCGCCAGCGCCTCCATGGCCTCGCGCAATCGCTCCTCGGTGCCGGGCCCGTGCACCGGCTGGGTGTCCTGGCTGTTCATCGGCGGTTCTCCATCACCTGGGTCAGTGCGGCGATACCGCGTGCGGTGTGGGTCTTGACCGAGCCGGTCGAGATCCCCATGGCCTTGGCTATCTCGCCCTCCTTGAGTCCCATCCAGTGGCGCAGCACGAGCGCTTCGCGCTGCCGGGGCGGGAGTTGCTGAAGTGCTCCGATCAGCGCCTGCTGGTCGTCGTGGAGCAGAGCCGTGTACTCGGCCGAGGCCACCGGGTCGGCCGGGGGCGCCTCGGTGTGCTTGCGGACGATCTGGAGGTGGCGTATCCGCATCCGGGTCAGATTGCAGACGACGGAACGGAGATACGACTCGGCGCGGTCGGCGTCCCGCAGCCTGCGCCACTTGCGGTAGATCTCGTAGTACGCCTCGGCCACGATGTTCTCCGGATCGTCGGCCCCCAGCAGGGCGGCGAGGCGGAGCATCGAGGTGTAGTGCAGTTCGAAGAGCCGGGCGAGGGCGGCCTCCCGTTCCTGTTCGGCGGGGTCGGTGACCGCCCCGGCCCGCCGGCCGGCGGGCCCTCGGCCGTCCTCCCGCGGCCCGCGCGACTGCTCGGGAACGCGTCCGGTGTCCTTGGGATGGCCGCGGCCGTCGCCCTCGTCCGCGGGCTCCTCGGGCGGGGCGAACAGGGTGCGGGGGGCGCGTGGGGTCCGTCTCATGGCGAACTCGTTCCCGTCTCGGGGCGGGGCTGGACTGTGGAGCGGGTGGACAGCGGAGTGGCGTCCGGTCCTCGCGGCACACCTCGCCATCGCAGCAGGACGGTGCCCAGGGCGGCCACGGCCAGATTGAGGAGGAGGGCCGCCAGACCGGCGTAGATCTCCAGGGAGAAACCGCTCGGGCCGAACGGTACGACGGGTGAGAAGCCTTCCCGGACGACCACGACCGTACCGAATCCCATCCCCGCGGCCCACCCCGCGAGCAAGGCGCGCGCGTGCAGCCAGCGGGTGTAGAGGCCGACGGCGACGGCGGGGAAGATCTGGAGGATCCAGACGCCGCCGAGCAGTTGGAGGTTGATGGCCGCCTGGTCGCGCAGCCCGAAGACGAAGGCGATCGCGCCGACCTTCGCGGTGAGGGAGACCGCTTTGGCGATGCGTACCTGGCGTTTGGGGGTGGCGGTGGGATGGACGTACTCGACGTACACATTCCGTACGAACGAGGTGGCCGCCGCTACCGACATCACCGCAGCCGGTACCAGCGCCCCCACGGTGATCGCGCCGAAGACGAGCCCCGCCATCGGCGCGGGCATCAACCGGTCCACCAGCATCGGGACGGCGGATTCGGCGGCGCCGACGGGGGTGCGCACTCCGGCGGCGACGGCGGCGATCCCGAGGAGCCCGAACAGCGCGAGCACGGCCGTCCACGCGGGCAGCCCCACGCAGACCTTGCGCAGGGTGGCGGGCCCGGAGGCGGCGAAGGCGACGGTGAGCACATGCGGGTACATCAGCAGGGCGAGCGCGGAGCCGAGCGCGAGGGTGGCGAAGGCGGGCTGCTGGTCGGCGGTGAGCAGGAGGGCCGCCTCTCCCCCGCCCTGGGCCGCCAGCCGTCCGGCGGCGTCATCGAAGACCCGGCCCGGTCCGCCGAAGGTGTCGAGGACCAGCCAGACCATGGCGAGCACGGAGGCGAAGACCGCCGCGCCCTTGAAGCCGGAGATGACGGTCGGGGCGCGCAGCCCGTGCCGGTAGGTGGCGACGGCCAGTCCGGCGAACAGCACGATCATCGCCAGATCGCTGGTGGCGGCGGCGGACGGGTTGAGACCTCCCGCTTCCAACACGGCCCGGATGCCCAGCAGTTGGAGCGCCAGATACGGCATGGTCGCGAGGATGCCGGTGAGGGCGACGGCGAGCGCGAGCGGCGGTGAGCCGTACCGGCCGCGGACGAAGTCGGCCACGGTGACATAGCCGCCCGCCTTGGCGACGGACCAGAGCCGGGGCAGCAGGACGAAGGCCATCGGGCAGACGATCACGGTGTACGGGACGGCGAAGAAGGCGAGCGCGCCGTTGCCGTACGCGAGTCCGGGCACCGCGGTGAAGGTGTACGCCGTGAAGATCGTGCCGCCGAGCAGCAGCCAGGTCCATCCGGCGCCCAGGCCGCGGTCGGCGAGCGCCCAGCCGTCCAGCGACGGCAGCGACTCGGTGGTGTGGAAGCGTCTCGCCGTCACGGCCAGCAGCGAGGCCGCGCCGATGACGGCGAGGAACGCCGCCGCTACGGCACCTTCGTTCATCGGTCACCGTCCGTGCTGCGTACTGCGCGCTGTGCGTCCGATGCGACGCCCGACTGCCGCCCGGTCGCTACCTAGTTGCGCGAACCGGCCGTTCCGAGGACACGGAATCCACGGAAATCTTCTGGAAATCCCGTGTCAACCAAACCGCGGTGACCGGCAACTCTTCCACAGACCCTCGGGGACGAGGGGAGAACGGCGAAGGACGACCGACGATCGCGGAGGATCCGGTGGCGGAAAGCGAGCATCGACCAGGGCACGGCGGCCGGAGCACGGCCCGCCGGGTCGCGGCCGGCTTCTGTCTCGTCGCCCCCGTGGTGGCTCTGCTCTGGGTGCCCTGGTACGCGCAGGACCGGCCCCGGCTCGTGGGTGTCCCGTTCTTCTACTGGTACCAGCTCGCATGGGTACCCGGTTGCAGCGTCGGACTGTTCGCCGCGTATCTGCTGACCCGGCGACGCCGTCCCGATTCCTGACCCCCGGCCAGTCCGCGCCCCGCTCACCTCCCTGGCCCGCCCCTACCGCACTCCCGGCCCCGCTCGTTCACACGGCGCGGACCGTGTCCTCGTCATGCCCTCATGCCCTCATGCCGTCGTGCCCGCCCCGGCGGGCGCGAGGCCCCGTCCCATCACCTCACCCCCGTAAGGAGCCAGCGTGTCCCGATCCTTCGTGCCCGCCTCCCGGCCCGATCCGAAATCCGTCCTCCTGTGGACGACGGTCGCCGTCGTCGGCGCGATCTGCTGGGGGGTGCTGGCGCTCTCGCGGGGCGAGGAGATCTCGGCCGTCTGGCTGGTCGCCGCCGCCCTCGGGTCGTACGCCATCGCCTACCGCTTCTACTCCCGTTTCATCGTGTCCCGCGCGCTCAAGCCGGACGACACCCGGGCGACCCCGGCCGAACGGCTGGAGGACGGGGTCGACTACCAGCCCACCGACCGACGGGTGCTGCTGGGGCATCACTTCGCCGCCATCGCGGGGGCGGGGCCGCTGGTGGGGCCGGTGCTGGCCGTGCAGATGGGATATCTGCCGGGCACGATCTGGATCGTCTTCGGCGTGATCTTCGCGGGGGCGGTGCAGGACATGGTGGTCCTGTTCCTCTCCATGCGCCGGGACGGCAAGAGCCTCGGGCAGATGGCCCGTGAGGAGATCGGGAAGGTGGGCGGGACCGCGGCGCTGATCGCCGTCTTCGCCATCATGATCATTCTGCTGGCGGTGCTGGCGCTGGTCGTCGTCAACGCCCTCGCCCACTCGCCGTGGGGCACCTTCTCGGTCGCCATGACCATTCCGATCGCGCTGTTCATGGGCCTCTACCTGCACATCCTGCGGCCGGGCCGGGTCCTGGAGACCAGTCTCATCGGGGTCGCCCTGCTGCTTCTGGCGATCGTGGGCGGCGGCTGGATCCAGAACTCGTCCCTGGCCGACGCGTTCACCCTCAGCCCGACCACCCTCGTGTTCTGTCTCGTCGGCTATGGATTCCTCGCCTCGGTCCTGCCGGTGTGGATGCTGCTGGCCCCGCGCGACTATCTGTCCACGTTCATGAAGATCGGCACGATCGCGCTGCTCGCGCTCGGCGTGCTGTTCGCCACGCCCGTGCTCCAGGCCGACGCGGTGTCCAAGTTCGCCTCGTCCGGCCAGGGTCCGGTCTTCGCGGGTTCGCTCTTCCCGTTCCTCTTCATCACCATCGCCTGTGGCGCGCTCTCCGGCTTCCACTCGCTGGTCGCCTCCGGGACCACGCCAAAGCTGATCGAGAAGGAGTCCCAGGTCCGGATGATCGGCTACGGCGCCATGCTCATGGAGTCGTTCGTCGCCGTCATGGCCCTGATCGCCGCGGCCGTGCTCGATCCCGGTCTGTACTACGCGATGAACGCACCGGCCGGACTCCTCGGGAACAGCGTCGAATCCGCCTCACAGGCCGTCGCCGGCCTCGGATTCACCATCTCCCCGGGGGACTTGGCCGCGGCGGCGAAGGCGGTCGAGGAGGGCACGCTGGTCGCCCGCACCGGTGGCGCGCCGACGCTCGCCGTGGGGATGTCGCAGATCTTCTCCGACGTCATCGGCGGCGCGGGGATGAAGGCGTTCTGGTACCACTTCGCGATCATGTTCGAGGCCCTGTTCATTCTGACGACGGTCGACGCCGGAACCCGCGTGGGCCGGTTCATGCTCCAGGACATGCTCGGCAACGTCTGGAAGCCGATCGGGCGCGTGAACTGGAAGCCGGGCATCTGGCTGGCGAGCGCCCTGGTCGTGGCCGGGTGGGGCTACTTCCTCTACGCCGGGGCCACCGACCCGCTCGGCGGCATCAACCAGCTCTTCCCGCTGTTCGGCATCGCCAACCAGTTGCTGGCCGCAGTCGCCCTCACCGTCGCGACGACCGTGCTGATCAAGTCCGGGCGGCTGCGCTGGGCTTGGGTGACGGGTGTTCCGCTCGCCTTCACGGTCGCGGTCACCTTCACCGCGAGCTGGCAGAAGATCTTCTCCCCCGATCCGAGGGTCGGCTTCTTCGCCCAGCGGGACCGGTTCGCCGACGCGATCGACGCGGGCAAGGTGCTGGCCCCCGCGAAGAACATGGACGACATGCACACCATCGTCCTCAACTCCACCGTCGACGGTGTGCTGATCGCCCTGTTCGTGGCGCTCGTGGCCACGGTCATCGTCAACGCGGCCGTGGTGTGCGTCCGCACCCTGCGCTCCCCCACTCCGCCGCCGACCAGCGAGACACCGTATGTGGCCTCTCAGCTGGGCAAGACGGCGGAGATGGCGGGGACGCGCGAGTGAACACCCTGCTCCGGGCGCTGCGTGCCGTGCACTGGTATCTGCGCGAGGTCACCGGTGAGACGGCGTACGACCGGCACTGCGAGCACCACCGCAGGAGCCACCCCGATGTGCCGCCGCCGACGAGGCGCGAGTTCCAGCGGCTGCGCACCCGCCGCATGGAGGAGGAACCGCAGTCGCGCTGCTGCTGAGCCCGCCCGGCCGGTCGCAGCCGGTCCGCGCCGCGGGTGCCGCCGCTTCGGCGGCACCCGTGGGGCGCGCCCGTCACCCCCGTCAGCCTCTGCCGGCAACCGTGCGAACCGCCGGCACCATCAAAGGACATGCGTCATGTTCCGACGACCCTCCGCCGTGTGCGTCCGTCCTGAACTCGACGACGACGATCTGCACCGCACCCTCACCGACATCCGGCCCAGCCATCAGCTCCACGGCCTCGGTGCGGACCGCAGCCGTCAGGCGTGGCTTCCGGCCGCCGATCTGCTGCGCGCCACGGGTCAGGACTGGGACCGCCGGGTGCACCGGAGCTTCGCCATCGCCTCGGTCCTGCCGCCCTCGGTCGCCGAACGGTGGGTGACGAGCGTTCCGGGCGATCCGGACGCTCTCGTCGTCCGGGCGTGCGTGCGCGCGGTCCGCGCCCGCTCCGGTTCCCGGCCTGCGGTCGACCAGGCCCAGCGCGACTGCGTCCGGGCCGCCCGCGCCTACCCGGAGGACCCCACTCCGCTCATCGCCCTGCTGGGGCTGATGCGGTCCAAGGGAGCGCCGATCCGGCACGCCTCACCCGTCTGGGCCGAGATCATCGCCCGCGCGCCGGGAAACCGGGCCGCGCACCACGAGGTCCTGGGCTACCTCTCCCCGCGCGGACAGGGTTCCGTCGCCGATATGACGATCTTCGCCCGCCGTGCGGCCTCCGGCGCGCCCGAGGGTTCGCCCCTGGTGCTGCTGCCCCTCGCCGCCAGGGCCGAACACTTCGCCCACCGGATGGGCGTGGGCGGTCAGGCCGCGCTGGGCGCGGGGCTCATCTGGAGCGACCCCGGAGCCGCGTACGACATCGACGTCGCGCTGCTCCGCTGGTTCCGGGCCCCGGCCGTGCCGCACGCGGAGATGATGGCCGATCTGAACATCCTGGCGTTCTCCCTGATCGCGGCACGGAGACTGGAAGAGGCGGACACGGTGTTCCGCCGCATCGGACCGCATATGACGATGCATCCATGGGAGGCGCTTCCGAACCCCAAGGCCGCGTTCCTGTACTGGATGAGCAACACCAGACGCTAGGAGATCCCGTCCCCCTCGTCGGCCCGGTCGTGCTCGGCCGCGGAGAGCGGACCGCCGGGCCGTGGCAGTGGTCCCGAGGTGGAGGAAGAGGGCGGCGCGGACCGCAGATACTCGCGGTAGACCTCCTCCACCACCAGCGGCAGCACCTGGCCGAGTCCTTCCATACGGGCGATCCCCTTGAGCGCGGCCCTCCCCACCGCGCTACGGACCGCGCCCGCCAAGGCGGGTGCGGTCCGTGCCAGTTCGTCGCTGAGGACCGACTCCGTCGCACGGCTCTCGGGGTCATCCCCGTTCCCGGCCACGACCATGCAGATCCCCGGCCGGTGGGCGCTGTCGAGTCTGGCTAGATCCGCCCGGAGCGACGGCACTCTCAGGGCCCAGCGGTCGACGAGGAGGACCAGGGGCCCCTGGGGACGAGTGCGGCGTTCGAGATGCGCCAGCTCCTCCTCGAACGTGGTGATGTCCACACGGTAGTTCAGGGTGGAGGCGAGATCCGCGGCCAGCCGCACCAGCGGCCTTGAGGAGTCGGGACGGTACGGATTCCAGTCCTCCGGGGTCGCTCCGTAGTACTGGGGGTCCCGGCCGTCGGGAAGGTTCCGGAGGGTCGGGGCGACCACGGCGAGGCGCAGGTCGCCGGGCGTCGCGTTGACGGATCCGAAAGCACTGGGCGCGTTGCGGTAGTCGTCCGGCCTGCCGGGGGCGATCCGGGTGGTGTCGGCGACGGAGGCGATGCGTTTGGCGAGTTCGTAGACGGCCGCCTCGTACTCCTCGGCAAAGACACGGAGTTTGATCAGACCGTAGAGGCCGTCGGTGGCATAGCGGTCACCGAGGGCCCGGTGGATGTACTGGAGGCTCTGGGCGGGTCCGGGGAGTTGGTCCGGGGGCATGGGCACCCAGAGCGCGGGGACCATCGCCTCCGCGGGCCGGTTGCTCTTGGCCTGGTGGTAGATCGCCCGCTGCGCGAACGCGTACCACTCCTTCCCGCACATCTCGCTGGCGAAGTACCTCGGTGAGAACAGGGGGACGAAGACCCGGCAGTTCGCGAGGACTTCGCCCAGCCGCTCGGACCAGCCCTCCCCCGAGCGGATCTCCCGGTCCATGAAGCCGACCGGCGCCCCTGCCGGTACATCCGTCATCGCCATCACATGGCCGCACAGATCCCGGAAAAACCGCTCCACCCACATATCCGGGTCGGGGCCCCCTGCCCCGTACCGCGGTGTGTGCGCGTAGCTCAGGAAAAAGTACGGGCGACGGTCGCGCCCGCCGGGCCGGATCAGCGGTACGGGCTCGGCGGGCCGGATCACCTCCGACGGCGTTCTCCCCGCCGTCGCTGTCACCGCCGCCGGCTCCGGCCCCTCACCCGGTGCGGCGCCCACCGCGCCGGAACCTGCCGACGCCGCACCAATGTTCCCGCCAGCCGCTTCCGCGTCGAGGGTCGCCGTTCCGGGTGCCCCGCCGACGGAGTCGGAGCCGTCGGTCACCAAGTCGCCGGTCGCGGCCCTGAACGCGACGGCACCGGCCGGTTCCTGGACCGGCATCCCAAGCGCGCGGAGCGTCCGGGCCGAGGCGAAGGCGAAGGGCGCCATCTCCGAGGCGAGTCGGGCGTCTCCGCCGGGATCCGGGACGAGGGCCTGGAAGCGGGAGTGCGCGGAGATGTGAGCGGCGATGAACCGGCTCACCGCGTCATGGGCGCGCCGTGCGTCCCGGGCGCCGAGCCGGGGAGTGAGGAGGTCTCGTACCCCCGGCCTGAACACCAGCACGGGGCCGGCCCCGCCCGTCGGCCCTTCGACGATCGTCACCAGACCGCCGGTGACCACTTCGGCGACGTCCGCCGTGGTGGCCTCCGGTACGACTTCCTGCCGGACGATATGCATCAGCGCCGTGTTGAGGCGCGGGTAGAGGGAGCACAGGACCGCGAGCCGCAGCGCGGGCGACGAGGCGCGGTACAGAAACGACTCCACGAGGTGGGCGCTGTCCGCCGCCTCGGGCGAGGAGATCCGGGTGCGGTCGAGGCCCCCCGGGCGCGGGACGAGTACGGCCTGGCAGCCCGCGGGGTCTCCCCGCATGAGCGTGCGGGCCCAGCGTCCCACGGTACGCGGGGAGAGGCCGACGACGGGCACCGGGAGCCAGTCGTCCTTCCGGGCGGCACGGCCCCGCGGTGGGGCCTCCAGCCGGGGCGGCAGAGCGAAGCGCAGTTGGGTGTTCCGGGCGCCGGGGGTCGGGGGCGGGGTGACTCTGACGGCCGGGAGATCGAGGCCGCTGTGCCGCCAGATCTTGGGCGGCAAGGGGTCCAGCAGCACGGTGGGAACGGCTCGGGCCCACTCGCGGATCCGGTTCCACAACCCCTCGTCGCCCGGTTTCGCGGGCACGCAGTCCGTGACGACCAGTACGAGCCGCCGCGGATGCGAGAAGAATCGCCGCGGCGGGAGTTTCTGCGCTCCGGTTCCGGCGGCCTCCCAGGAGTCGGTCTCCCGGACGCGGAGCGTGCGGAACACTCCGGTGCCGGCCAGCGTCCGCACCAGTTCGTCGACCGTGTCGTCCCATACGCGCATGGTGGGCGAGCGGTCGACGACGACGGTCAGATCGAACCAGCGCTCGTGGCTCGGCCGGAAGGCGGGGACCAGTTCCCCGCTGCGGGCGTAGTCCGAGACGGTGGCGTCGATGTCGAGCCGCAGGCTCCGTCCGGAGCGCCACGGCCGTCCCAGGGGTCTGAGAGCGGTGGCGATCTCACGGGCGCGCGGCAGCGCCGATCCGCGTGGCACGAGGACTTCACGCGCCGGGAGTGCGGCTGCCCCTCCCCCCGACGCCTCGTACACGGGAAGATCCGGACGGTTCCAGTCGAGCAGCCGTTCGCGGGGATCGACGGCCGGGGATCTGTCGACCGGGTCCGCGGAGCCGGCCGGCTCTCCGTCGCCCGGCGGTGCCGGGGCGCGCGCGGCCAGCCACAGCAACTCGGCGACCGAGACTCCGTCCAGGTCCCGGCCGAGGCCGTGCAGGGCTTCGACGACGGTCTCCAGCGGACCGGGCCGGCGGGCGTCAGGCACCGGACAGATCCTTCATCAGGAGGGCGATGAGCCGGTCCCGTTCGTTCGCGGGACCGTCCGCGCCGGTGAGGAGGTGCAGGGTTCCGAGCAGCTGGTCGACCGCCACGCTCTCGCCGGCCGCCACCCGCCGGACGAAGTCGTCGACCAGTTCCGCGGTCGGGCCGGCGTCGCCGACCTCCAGCCGGAGGTGGCTGAGCACCACTTTCCGTATCAGCCGGGCGTCCGGCTTGGGCATGGTGAATCGGACGCAGCGGCGCAGGAACGGGGCGGGCAGTTCCTGTTCGCCGTTGCTGGTCATGACGATGAACGGGAACTCGGTGCACTGGACCAGCCCCTGGCGTACGAGATGGCGCTCGCCACTGTCCCACATGCGTACGCGGGCCTCTTCCTGGCCCTCGCGCAGCAGTTCGGCGATTCGGGACTCGCCGCGTTCCAGTACATCCAGCAGATCGCCGGGCAGGTCCAGGTCCGCCTTGTCGATCTCGTCGATGAGGAGGGCCCGCGGGCGTGGTGCGGGCAGCAGCGCGGAGCCGAGCTGGCCCAGGGTCAGGAAGTCCGCGATGTCGTCCGTGCCCGCCTCCCGGCCCAGGCGCGCCTTCTCCTGCTGGAGTCGGTGGGCGTGGATCCGGCCGAGGGCGTCATAGCGGTAGAGCGCGTCGGCGAGGGTGCTGCGTGAGGTGATGTGCCAGCGCAGTACGGGACCGAGGGCGAGTTCGGCCGCGACCTGTTCGATGACGGTGGACTTGCCGGAACCGGGTCCGCCGGTGATCAGCAGGGGCCGGCGCAGCGCGAGGGCCGCGTTCACCGCTTCCGCCAGTCCTTCCGGCGGCTGGAAGACCTCCGCCTGGGACACACGGGGAAACGTACGCCACGGCGGGGGCTCGGGCAGCCGCGTCCCGGCCCTCGGCACGCCGTCGCCCCGGTAGTACGACATCAGACAGTCCCCTCGTCGATGGCCCGTGCGGCGGGAGCCGACCGGAAGAACCAGCAGAAGCGCAGCCACTCGGGGCCGTCCCAGACGGCCCGGAGATCCGCGAGGTCGGTGAGATCGCCGGTCGCGCAACCTTTCCAGCGGTCCCGGTAGGCGCGGTACAGCGCCTCCGGCATGGCTCCCCAGCCGGCGTCGAGGCAGCCGTGCCGCTCCTTGGGGAATCCCGCGCGGGTGTGCGGCCAGAGCAGGACCGGGGTGTACGGGAGCAGGAGTTCCAGCAGCCGCGCGTCGGCGCCCGGATGCTGAGTCAGGCCGATACCGCGTGTGTATCGGCCGCTGCGCAGCCGGCCGCGCAGAGTCGGTTGGTCCAGGACGTCGTCGTGGACCAGCCAGTCGACGGGTGCGCCCTTGTCACATCCTTCCATCGTCTCCCAGCTGTCGAGGAGGGTGTCCTCGATGCCGCGCAGCACGGCGTCGGGGTTGAGCCGTTCGCTCCAGTGCAGCCGTACGTCGAAGCGAACCCCAAACAGCATCTCCTTTCCGGCTTCTTCGGGCCGCCAGTCGAGGAGCAGCCCGCTGGGGGCGGCGATGTCGAGGCGTTTCAGGGGCAGAGCGAGATTCCTGGCGTGGTCCAGGGCCCAGACCGCGGCGGTTTCGAGCGCCGCCTCGGCACCTCTCCGATCGGCGGACTCATTGGGGAACTGCTCACGGCAGAGCATCGAGCCGTCCCGTAGAAGCCATGCGTCGAGGGTTTCAGGCCACTCTCCCACGAGGGAGGAGTGGAGGCTGACGACCAGGGCCAGCCGGTGCTTCGCGACCTCCGAGGCGCCGTATCTGGCGGCCTCGTTCACCAGGGCGGGCGAAGCGCCGATCTCCCTTCCCCAGGCGTGCAGTTCGGGGCCGTCGAGGCTCTTGCCGCAGCCATGGGCGAGCAGCGCGACGAAGCGGGTGAGGTCCCGCAGTCCGTCGCCGCGCCCGGTGTGGTTGAAGGTCAGTTCGTCGACGATCGCGACATCGGTGATGGGGAGATCGGCGGCGGGCACGCGCCGATCGGCGGCGAGCATGGTGTGCAGGGCATGGCGCATGGCGTTGGTGGTGAGGTCGCCGCCGATCCAGGCGCGGAGGAAGGTGACCGTGCGCACCGCCACGAGGAGTCTTCCCACGGCGCGCAGGGCCCGGTCCCTGGCCGGCGAGGGAGGCGTGCCGCCCAGTTCCACCAGGCAACGCTCCGCCTCCTGGACTCCTGCGCCGGGTACGGGGATCGCGGGGTGCAGGTCCCGCAGGGCCTCGGTCAACTCCTCGTGTGCGAGCCTGCCGCCGAGGCCGCCGGGAAGTGCCGCGCGGTGGGCGGCGTTGCGGGCGATCCACAGGGGTGGGGCCGAAGTGCCTTCGAACTCCAGGCTGGTGACGTTCTGTCCCACCAGGACACCGCTCAGGGCGTCGCGTACACCGCGCGGGCTCAGATTCGCGCCGGCGCCGGGGATGCCCGTGCCGAGCAGCGCGGTGAGTGCCCGGGAGAAGGCGAGGTCCACGGCGGCCTGATCGCGGGAGGATCCCATCAGCAGGGCGAGTCGGCTGCTTCCGTGGCGGGCGCCCGCCGTGAGGTCCTGGGCCGCGGGGAGGGCCCCGGCCGCGTGGCAGGTGTCGATGACCGCGAGCACGCCGGGGATGCCGGGGTGGTCGAGGGCGTCGGTCAGCAGTTCGACCACGTTGACCGAGCCCAGTCGGACGTCCTCCTCGGAGTCGGTGCTCATCAGTCGCAGGGTGCCGCCCTGGCCGGGGACGAAGCCATGGCCCAGGAAGGCCAGGACCAGCACGGCGCCGCGCTGTGCGGCGTACGCGGTGGCCCGGTGCACGGTGGCGGTGACGGTGGCGCTCGTCAGCGCGTCGCCGGTCAGCAGTGCGGTGGCACCGCCGGGCAGGCCGGGCGCGCAGCCGCCGAGCGAGGCGTCGGTCAGCGCCGCGTACAGGGCGGCGGCGGATTCGTCCAAGCGCTCCAGGCGCTCCATGGAGGCGCACTGGGGGGCGACGACCAGGACGTGGCGTCCGATGGGTTCACCGGTCATCGTCCGCCCGCCAGAGCCTCCAGCGCTTCGGCGACCGGTCCGGCGACGTCCGCCTGGGCGAGGTACTTCTCGGCGGAGTGGACCCATACGCCGTCCGAGTCGACGCGTCGGCTCACGGGCCGTACTCCCGCGGTGTTCGGCGACAGGTCGTGCTCCAGACGCGGGCGTACGGCGATGATGTCATCCCGGTCCCAGTAGTTCCGCCAGCCGCTGACGCTTTCGGGCACCCGTGGCGGCTGGGGCAGGAGCCTGGGCAGGACGACGGTGCGCATGGCGATCGGGGAGCCGAGGGTGACCAGGAGGGGGGTCTCCACGGACCGTTCGTGGAGGGTCTCCAGCGCCACGACCGTACCGAGGGAGTGGGCGACGACGACGGCCGGCCGATCGCCCATCACCCCGGCGACGCGGGCCCGTATCCGGCGGTCGAGTCCGAGGCCGTCGGCGTCCGGCTCGGTGCGCGCCAGGTAGCGTGCCACCTGCGACAAATGACGGACCATCACCTTGGGGGTGATCCACCGGGCCGCGCCGCTCCAGGGTTTGAGCGAGAGCACGGTGGTCGCCACGTTGAGCGCTCGGCGTACGACGGCGAGGCCGCCCTGACTCTGCGACCTGGGCTCGGCTTGCGCGCGGGCGTGCGCGAGCACGCGGTTCTCCAGCTCGTCCGGTTCTCCGGCAGCGAGGCCGTCCACCCAGGCGACGAGGAGGTCCGAGAGGATCGCGGCCTCGGTCTCGTCGGCGATTACGTCCCCGTCGCCCTGCGCCTGGGAGCGCCGGAAGAAGTCGGCGTAGTACGCGAAGTCGCGCTCCACCTCGCTGTCCAGCCGTGCTGCGAGGCCCGAGTGCCCGGCGGAGCGCATGCCGGAGGCCAGCGCGTCCGTCCACCCGGTCAGTTCACGGGTTGGGTCGCGAGGAGGGCCTATGCCGTGGACGAAAACGAGCCGCGGTCGCATCAACGGCCTCCCCTGGAGCCTCGTGCTCGGCCTGTCCGCCGGATCCCGCCAAGCAACAAGTGCCCCGGTCGCTGCGGCGCGACGCGGTGACGAGCGGATCGGCAACGAGCAGATTAGCAACGGACGATCAGTCGCGGGAACCGATCGCCCGGACAGCCTGTCGGCCTCCGGCCGACGGCAGGGAACGCCCGCCCTCGGGCGGTGGCGGGCGGGTGCGGACCGCGGTTCCGGGAACCGTGGTCCGCACCCGTGACCGGCGGTCCGCGGTCAGCACATCTTGTAGTCGACCCTGGTGGAGTTGTACGAACAGGTGTCGACCGTGGCCCCGGTGGACTTCTTCAGCGTGGCCTTGTCCTTGTCGTTGTTCCACACATAGGCCGACCGGCCCTGATACCGGGTCGACGCCGAGTTGGCGCCCTTGCCGGTACGGACGGTCACCGTCTTGCCCTTGCCGAGGGTGAAGGCGCCGAAGACGTACTTGTGGTTCGAGGCGTCGGTCAGCGTCCAGCCCTTGAGACTGACGGCCTTGGAGGTGGTGTTGCGGATCTGCGCGTACTCGGCGTTCAGACTGGCGTTGGTACGCCTGTCCGTACCGGGGCTGTCGTAGTAGACCTTGTACAGGTGAACCGATCCTGCGGCGGCCTGGACAGGCGACGGCGTCAGGACGAGTCCGCCGAGGGCCGCCGCGACGAGGGCGGCGACGGTGGAGCGGGTACGGAGCATCGGCATCCTTCGTGTTCAGGCCGGGCACCCCCCTTTTTCTGGGCCCGGCGAGCGGCCCACACTAGGGCCGACTCACGAGTAACGAAGGAACGTTCGACAATTCCCGCGGCAATCGGGGCCGGGCAGCCGGCCGTCGGAAAGCGGCCCCGGTCGCTGGATCGTGAGGAGCGTCCCGACGCGGGGCTCGCCGCCCGGAACCTGGCCCCGGCCGTCGCGCTCGTCTAAAAACCGTCACACGGCCGGGAATCCGAGCCATCGGGCGACCGCGTCCGCGATCGGCTGCTCCGTCTCCAGCTCGATGAAGCCGAACTGACCGCCCTGGTTGCACTCCAGGAACCACCAGGTGCCCTCGGCGTCCTCGGCGAAGTCGAAGGCTCCGTACGCCAGCCCGGACAGCTTCTTGTACAGGGCGACGGCACGCTCCACCCGCGAGGGCACCTCCGTGGGCTCCCAGGTGTGCTCGGTCTCGCCGTACCGGCCGTCGACCTGGCCCGGCTCGGCGGTCTTGCGCGCGGCGAACAGCTCCTCGCCGACGCAGGTCAGCCGGATGTCCGCCCGCTTGGCTATGTACCGCTGGAGCAGCGTCGGAGCGGCGGCGACATCGTCGAAGTCCGCGTCCGGCGGTACGAGCGTGGTCGGCAGCGCCATCGGCGGATCGCCGGGCGGCCTGCCGGAGACGGCCTTCACCACGACCTGCCGGTACTGGTCGGCGAACTGCCGGGCGACCTGCGGATAGGTCGTGATCACCGTCGCGGGCACCGGGAACCCACTGAGGTGGGCCGTGCGCAGCTGCCACGGCTTGAGACGCGCCCTGGCAGCCGCGCCGGGGTCGTTCATCCAGCGGGCCGGCGTGCAGTCCAGCATCCCGTACAGCGCCTGACCGCTCTCCGCGGTCAGCCACGCCGACGGTTCGGCGGCATGCGACGCCGGCTCACCGGGCCTGCGCACCCATACGGAACGCAGTCCGTCCATGCTGACCACACGCCCGCCCGTGGACAGATAGCCGCGGAACTCGCCCCGCACGTACTCGGCGGAGAGCGCGCCTTCGCCGGGGAGGTCGGCGGGATCGAACCGGACGAGGGGAACGCCTCTCGCGTGGAGCCGCGCCACCACCATGTCCGCTGTCACATCCTGCTCACAGGTCAGGATCAGCACCGTCATCTGTGTGGGAGGTCAGTCATCGAAGTGGGTCGCGGAACCGGCTGTCGAGGTGGTGGTGCCGACCGCTGCCAGCAGAGCCCTGTCCATGATGGCGGGGCGGCCGTCGGAGAGGACGTTCAGCTGGAGGGTGGAGTCGTACGAGTACTGGTCGATCACTGGTGACAGCTCGGCCGGACGTGCGTAGTTCCACGCGAACGGTTTCATGCTCATCTCCCTGCCCCACGCGGGACTGTTCTCGGGCCACAGCGTGGCCCTGTAAGGAGCAATACGTGTCGGTGATGTAGCCAGTTCATCACATACCGTCATATTGCGGTAAACGGCGCGCCAGTCGGACGCCTGACCCGGACCGCCGCATCCACGAAGTGCGAACACGACCGCGAACGCGGGTCGTTGACGTTTTCCTGACACCTATAGAGACGCTTGGACGGGCAATTCCGTGCACTCCAAAGGGAAGTGACCTGCGTCACCATTTGACACACGCGCCTCTCTTGCCACGATCACACCGGCGTTCACTTGCACACCCCCTTTCATGTTGAACCCTGCGTGATAGCGCGTTTCTTTTCGGTAAGCCCGACAGACCGGGCGGCCGGGAGGGCCTGTGGGTTCGGCGAGTCCGGCCCGCGCCGTGCGGGACCGGCGGAACGACCGGAGTCACGGCCACCGGCACGGACGGCGGAATCGTACGTGGAAAGGCTGTGAGTACGGCGTGAACGCGTCCCGCCCGCCCGCACGGGTTCACGGCATGGACGCCATCACTTCGAGACGGACGGCCCACCCCGACGGGACACCGCGCGGCCGCTGGGCGCTCGCCGACGGAATCGGCACAGGGTCCCGGACCGCATTCGGCGATGCGAGGCGGATGCGAGGGAACGCACCGCCCCGGGTCATTGACGCAGCCCCCGCGTCCGGAGGGTCAGAGACTCTTCCCCGACCGAGTGACAGACAGGTGACAACGGAGCGACAGTCGGTTACCGCAATTCTGTGAGCAACCGCCTACGATCTGTAATTTCATATGACAGTGATCTTGGGTGATCACATGTCCATAAGCTGATCGAGAGTGTTCCCCAGACCCTTCCACGCGAGTTCCGTGTCGGGCGTACGGGTATGGGGGGCGCGGAAGAGGCCGAGATACGCGGCCACGTCCTCCAGGTCCCATCGCAGCCGGTAGAAAGCGAGCGCGGACTTGTCGGGCGTCCGGCCGGTGAGGTCCTCGTAACGGGCGAGGTCCTCCGGCTCCCTCACCACCAGCCAGAGATCGCGCTCGGGCACCGCGAGTCCCACGGTGTCCCAGTCCACCAGCTTCTGGCCGCCGTCGTCCGGCCACAGGAGATTGCCCGGATGCGGCTCGCCGTGGGTGACGACGAGATCTCCGCCGCTGCCGCGTGACTCCGCGATCCGCCGGTCGAACTCGTCGAGCCGCATGCGCAGACCGGGGCCGGCATGCGCCAGCAGCGCCCTGGCGGGTTCGGCGAAGGGCCCGCCCGCCCACGGCCGGGTCACCTCCCTGATGGTCTCCTCCAGCCGGTTGCGCGCCGAGAGGTCCAGCGGCGCGACGGGGGTCTGGGGCGGCGGCTTGGCCTGGTGCAGGGCGGCCAGCGTCTCGACGGTCAGGGCGCGCTGGGCGTCGGTGAGTTCCTGTCCGAATTGGCCGAAGACCCCGTGCACGTACGGGAAGACGCTGATGGCGTACCGGCCGTCCAGCCGGCGGGCCGTCTCACCATGAGCCGCGCGCAGGGGCGCCACGACGCATTCGTGACCGCCGCGTTCGCCGAGGTGCGCGGCGGTGTCCATGGCCCGGCTCAGACCGTGCCAGGCCGTGTCCTCGTCCGTACCGCAGTGGTCCTTGTTCGCCAGGTCGGCCACCGTGACGAACCACCGCTCGCCCCCGGCGCCTTCGGCCGTCCAGTGGTGATCGCCGAAGCCCACGGGGGCGTACGCCACGCGGTCGGCGTCGATCCCCCAGGCCGCCAGGGCGTGGCCCACGACGGAGTCGTCCATCCCTTCCGGCTGTTCGTTCATGCAGGTGACGCTAGCCGCTCACCTCACGGTCAGGTATCGGTTTTATCCATACGCCACCGGGCGAGGCCGTGGCCCACGGCCGTGACCAGCACAGATCCGGCCACCGTGAGGAGGACCACGGCGGGCGGCAGCGCCTCGCCCAGCATCCACGCGCCGAGCAGTCCGCCCGCGAACATCGCGCCGACGGCCGCCGCGCGGCGGGCCTGGGCCCTGGCGTCGGACGGGATCCGGGTGTCGAGCGCGAGCGGCGCGAGGAGTGAGGTCAGCGTCCGGGTGGCGACGGTGGTGGTCAGGTCCGGCACCCGGGCCCGGAGGGTGGTGACGTTGCGCATGCCCATGGCCGCGGCCACCATCACGGTGACCGTGTAGTGGGTTCCCGTCGGATGCTCGCCCGCCCTGCCGATTCCCCGGGCGACCAGCCCGGCGACGGTCAGCAGAACGGCCTCGGCGAGGAGCGCCACGGTGAACCAGCGGTGTCCGCGCAGATCCATGTCCGACTGGAACCGGGCGCCGAGCACCGCGCCCGCCACGAAGCCGCCGAGCGAGGCCGCCGACGCCGCCGGGGAGAGGCCGCCCTCCCCGGCGATGGCGAAGCCGAGAAGGAGGAGATTGCCCGTCTGGACCGCGGTGAAGACAGGCCCCAGGACGAGGAAGCTGACCGCTTCGATCACGCCGGTGGTCACGGTGAGCGCCACCATGGCCGTCGTGAGGGCGGCTCCGGGGTTCGCCTTCACCGTTCAGCTCCTTCCCGCCCCCGCTTCCGAAAGGGGACGATACGGTCAGGGAGGGGAGCTGTCGGCTGACGCGCCAAGGTAGTGGAATCCGGGCTTCGGGTGCATCAGGAAGTCGTGGTGGGAGATGTTCCACGCGTACGCCCCCGCCAGCGCGAAGACCACCCGGTCTCCGGCGCGCAGGCCCGGCGCGTGGACACCGCGCGCCAGGACGTCCTTCGGGGTGCACAGCTGGCCGACGAGGGTGACCGGTCCGCCGTCGGGGGCCGTGGCTCGCGGCCAGGGGTGGGGCCAGTCGTCCACGGGGAGCACGCTGCACGGCTGGTCGTGTCCCTTGGTGACGGGGGTGCGCAGATGGTGGGTGCCGCCGCGCAGGACCGCGAAGTTCTCGCCTTGGCTGCGCTTCACGTCCAGGACCTCGGTGGCGTACCAGCCGCAGTACGCGGTCAGGGCCCGGCCGGGTTCGATGCGGAACACGACGCCGGGATGCCGGTCGGCGAGTCGGCCGAGGCCCTCGCCGAAGGCGGCCCAGTCGAACCGTTCGTCGGGGCGGGTGTAGTCGACGGTCATGCCGCCGCCGATGTTCACCTCCCGCAGCGGGACCCGGTGGCGGGCGGCGAGCTGTGCCGACCAGCCGGCCACGGTCTCGGCCACCGCGAGGTGCTGAGGTCCCGTCAGTCCGCTGGCGAGATGGGCGTGAACGCCGCGCCACTCAAGTCCGGGCCAGGTGCCGTCGGTGAGTTGGCGGACAAGCGTGTCCGCTTCGCCGGGGTCGGTTCCGAACGGCGCCGGACGCCCGCCCATCGCGAGGGCGCTGGTCTCCAGCACTCCTTCGGCCACCGGGAGGTTGACGCGGAGCAGCACGGCCACCGGTCTGCCGGACGCGATGCGGGCGAGCATTCCCAGTTCGTACGCGCTCTCCACATGGATGCGCTCCACTCCCAGCCGGAGTGCGGCCTCGATCTCCGCGGGCGTCTTGCCCGGTCCGCCGAAGGCCAGCGGGCGGCCGGGAACGGCGTGTGCGACATGGGCGAGTTCGCCGCCCGAGGAGACCTCGTAGCCGTCGACGAACGGGGAGAGTTCGGCCAGGATCCGCGGATCGGGGTTGGCCTTGGCCGCGTAGTGCATCTCCACCCGCGGGGGCAGCGCCGACCGTACGGCGCGGGCGTGCTCGCGCAGGGCGCGCAGATCGTGGAGGTAGGCGGGCAGCCGCTCGGCGGGAAGGGAGAGGGCGAGGTCGTGGACCGTGGTCATCGCGGGCTCCAGTCGGCGTCGGCGCGGGTCGCTTCGGAGAGGACGTCCTCGGCGAGCGGGGACGGCAGCCGGACGTACCCCGCGTCGCGGTCGGCGGAACGGTCCCAGCGGGTGAGCAGATTGGCCTTGGCGGGCAGGGGGACTCCGGCCAGCAGGGCGCTCAGTCTCGGGGGGCAGCCGTGTTCGCCGGCGTACCGCTCGATCGTGCGGCGCACCTGCGACCAGAGCGCGGGTTCGGTCTGCGGGTGCAGATCGGCGAGGGCGGCGAGCATCTCGGCGATGTGGTTGACGAAGAGGCAGTAGACGACGCGGTCCCAGCCTCGGCGGGCGTCGTAGGCGAGGGGCCCGGCGACGTCGGCTGGGAGTGCCGCGAGCGCCCCGGCGTGGTGCTCGGGGAGGAGCTTGGCGCCCTCCAGGTCGCGGAAGAGGATCTGGGCGGGTCTGCCGTCGGGGCCAACGCCGAGGACGACGTTCTGCAGATGGGGTTCGAGGACGAGTCCGTGGTCGAAGTAGGCGGCGAGGACCGGGGGGACGAGCAGCCGGAGGTACTCCCGCCACCAGTCGAGGGCCGCGGAGGGGTCGGGTCCCGTCAGCCGGGAGACATGGCCGGGGCCGGTGGGGTACTCGTCGGCGACGGCGGCGGCGAGCAGCGGGGTGACGCCCGCGCGCAGCCGGTTGCCGAGCCCTTCCCGCACGATCACCCCGAAGCCCTCCAGCAGCCCGATGTCGGGGCGGCCGTCCGGGCCGGGGAGACGGATGCTTCGGTAGGCGGGCTCGCGGAGCATTCCGGTGCCGGGGAAGCGGGCGGCGAGATCGGCGAGGGCGGGGGCGAGCAGCCGGGTCAGGGCGACGGCGCCGGAGAGTTCGTAGTGGGCGTTCTTCCGGACGCAGTTGGTGATCCGGACGTCGAGACTGAACTTGAGGAAGGTGTCGCCGTCGTAGAGGGTGCGTACGGAGGCGGTCGGGGTGAAGCGTCTGCGTCCGGGGCCCAGGTCGATGACGTCCCCGGCGGCGAGCGCCGTCCGCAGGGCGGGCCGCAGCTTCTGGTACTGCCAGGGGTGCGCGGGCAGCAGCCGGTATCCGGCGGGCACCGCCGCCAGCCGGTCCAGCGGTTCGGCGGCTCCCGGCTCGGCGCACTCCTGGGCGACGAACCGGTCGCGTACGGCGAGGAGCCGCAGCGGGAAGGAGACCCCGGCTTCGGGCGCGTACGAGGACCAGGTGGCGGGGTCGCCGCTGTGGGCCTTGGGCGTGGGATGGAAGCGGTGGCCGAGTGCGAGGGACTGTTCGGAGGCGAGATAGGTGTCGAGCGGATCGCCGCCGCCGTCTCGCGGACGGCGCAGCAGCGCGGTCAGGGCCGCGGAGACGCCCTGGTGGCTGGCGGTGATCTGGGCCAGGAACTCGTCGTTGCCCGTGCCGGTGCGCAGCGTCAGCTCCGTGTGCGCGTACTCGGCGAGCCGCCGCCAGGCGACCTCGGCCCAGCCGTCCGCCGACTGTTCGCTGACGGGTCCCGCGAAGCGGTGCGCGCCCAGGAGCGAGGTGCGGCGGACGGCGACGCGGAGCAGCACTCCGCGGCGCGGCAGCCGCAGCAGCAGATGTCCGTCGATGACGGCGGTCTGGTGTTCGGGTCCGGAGACCTCCCGGAGCAGACAGTTGAGCAGTGTGTGTGCCACGGCCTCGTCGGCGGTGGGCGGACCTGCCGGCGGGCCCGCCGCGGGGGTGGGACGGTCGGGGGTGGTGCTGGTCAACGCTGATCACTCCCCCGGAGCAGATAGTTGGGACCGGTGGTGTAGTGCTTGTTGATGTCCAAAGCGCCTGATCTCTCCTTGGCGAGCAGGGTGCCCGCCGTGACCATTGCCTTGACGGGCAGCTGGGCCGCGTCGAGGACATGCGTGCGCAGGAGGGCGCCGGGCTCGCCGCGGCCGGTGCCGAGGCGTTCCGCGGCCTCGCCGAGCCGGTCGCGTACGAGGGCGAGCACCTGGTCCAGCGGCGCGCGCCCGTGGCGGGCCAGTCCGAAGGCGTACGCGCCCGCGCAGAGGTGGACGGTGATGGTGGTGAACAGGTCGATCACGGGTCCGTCGTCGTCGGTGACGATGCGCGGGTCGTGGAACCGCGGCGGGTCGGTGCCGAGGGTGTCGCGGAGCCGGGAGCCGTTGACGCGCGGGCCGTCGTTGTCCTTGAGCAGCAGCCGGGGGCCGCGCTCGTCGAGGAGCAGGGAGATGTTCTGCTGGTGGGATTCCAGGGCGATTCCGTATCCGAGGAGAGTGGTCTGCCAGTCGAGGAGCAAAGTCAGCACGGCGTCGAGGAGCGCGAGCACCTCGCCGCCGAAGAAGCGGTCGGCGAGGTGGTCGACGACGAGCCGGCCGCCGGGGGCGGAGCTGAGGAGGGCGGCCATCGGGACGACGGTCGTGTCCTGTAGTCCCGCGGGGTAGCGGCGTTCGAGCGCGGCGAGGAGTTCGTGTCCGGCGTGGGCGAACCGGGTCTCGTCGGTGTGCAGGACGGTGTCCCGGAACCGGGGTTCGCGGGCTATGACGGTCTCGATGAGGCGCTGGCCCGCGGCTCCGTCGGCGAGGGTGCCGGGTTTGATGGTGCGGCGGTTGAGCCGGCCGAGGGTGGAAGTGGCCAGGGGGAGTTTGAGGTGGACGGCGGGGTGGGCGGTGAGGGCCACGGTCCGGGTCGACAGCGTCGGTACGGCGTCCAGGTACGGACGGTCGGCGACGAACGCGCGGTCGGCGAGCCCGGTGTCGCGGAGGGCCTCGCGAAGGAGCGGGCCGCTCGCGGTGAGCGGATGGACGGGGAGGGCGAGGTGGCTGGCGTCGAGTTCCGGCGGCAGTCCGAGGGCCGATGGCGGCGGGCCGCCGGTTCCGGGGCCGGTGACGGCGTCCTTGGGCAGGGCGAGCCAGCGGAGCCGGAAGCGGGGGTGGAACTCCGGCGCGTACGCCCGCAGATCCGCCTCGGTGAAGCCGGAGCGCCCGCGGGCCGTCGGATAGACGGGGTGGCCGGTGCGGGCGGCGAGGGTGTCGAAGGCGAGCCCGGCGGGGAGTCCGGTCCAGTGGGCGGGGCGGTCGCCGTACCGGCGGACGAGACGGGCCTCGGTCCTGGCCCGTGTCGTGATGTGCAGGCGTTGTGCGGCCAGGGCCTGACGGCACTCGGCCGCGAAGGCGTCGAACCCTTCGCGGTCCCGTGGGTCGGCGAGGTCGGCGAGCGCGGTCAGGACGGCGTCGGCGGTGTCCAGTTCCCTGCCGTCGGACTCCCTGCGCAGCAGGGGCAGCCGGGCCACGGTCCCGCTCTGGAATCCGGGCACGGCGGCGCGGACCGGGAGCAGCAGCGCGTCCCGGTCCCCGGTGGGGAGGCGGAGCCAGCTCCCGTCGGGCCGTTCCACGGGGGTGCCTCGGGTGCGCAGGCCGACGGCGTCCTCCCGGAGCAGGGTGCTGAGGACGTCGAGGAGCAGTCGGTGCTCGGCGGCGTCGGCCGTCATGGTGTGATCTCCCAGCTCTGCCGGGCGAGAAAGTCGTCCACGGCCCGGTCCACGGATCTCTGGTCCCTTCCGGTGGCCCGGACGATGCCGAGGAAGTCGCGGTTGGTGTGGTGCAGCTCGTGCCGCTCGCCTATGGCGCGCACCGGGCGGTACGTCAGCCGTACGTCGCCGTCGGTGAGATCGGCCGGTCCGGGGGCGACGGTCAGGGTGCCCGCGCGGTCGGCGCAGGGGTACTCCAGCCGGGCCGCGCCGTCGGTCCGCGCTCCCAGGTCGTCCGGGAGGGGCCGGCCGAGGTGGGTGCGGAGGATGTGCTCGAAGAGCGGGATGCCGAGGAGTTCGGCGAGCAGCAGATCGCACTGGTCGCCGATGGCCCGGTAGTTGACCTCGATGATGCGTACGCGTTCCTCGTGCACCACGAACTCGGTGTGGCAGGCGCCGAACCCCACTCCGAGCGTGTGCAGCCGGTCCAGTACCCGGGCCACGACCGGTTCGGGGTGGGCGGGGACGAAGGACAGCCGTTCCTCGATGAAGTACGGCAGGGGTGAGAGCCCGGTGCGGAAGCCGCCGAGCACATGGAGGCGCCGTCCGTCCCCGAGGGTCTCCAGGGTGTGCAGCTCGCCGGGCAGATACTCCTCGGCGACCAGGGCGGCTCCGGGGCGGCGGGCCCGGATCTCCTCGTAGCGGCGCACCAGGTCCGCGGGCCCTTCGACCCGTACGACGTCCTCACTGGCGACACCTTCGCGGGGTTTGAGCACACAGGGGAAGGGGACGTCGAGGGCGGCCAGGGCCTCGGGGGTCAGGTCCGCGGCCAGTTCCACGGAGCGGACGGCGTCATCGGCGGCGGCGTGGGCGGCGAGGTGGCGGCGCATCTCGGCCTTGTCCTTGGTCCGGAGCGCGGCCCGCCAGTCCTTGGCGGGCAGGCCGAAGTAGTCGGCGGCCAGCGCGGTCTGGACCTGAAGGTGGTCGCTGTTGCTGAACACCGCGTCCGGTGCGCGATGGGCCGAGATCCGGCTGATGACGGCGTGGTGGTCGCGCACGTCGCACCGGAGGATCTCCAGATCGGGGTGGCGGCCGCGGTGCGCCTCCGGCTGGTCGGTGAGGAGCGTGGTCCGCAGACCGAGCCGGTGTGCCGCGGGCAGGAATCCCTCGGTCACCGAGTCGGTGGGGTTGAGGGCGAGCACATACAACTGCGAGGTCTGCACGTTCTGCATGGACTGCATGGTCTGCATGGGTGAAATACTTCCGCGCGCGCATTCGCTGGTCAGGGGACAGCCGGAAACAACCGCCGGGCGGCCGGGGTGGCCCGGCTCGGGGGCCGGGGACGAACTCCCTGGTGGATGCGGCCTGGTCGCTCTGGATCATCACCCCGGAGCTTAGGTTAGGCATCCCTAAACATTCCAATTGAGCGCGCCACGCCGCCAGTTCGCGAACAACAGCTCGATGTGGTTAAGGTGAGCCTTACCTTCCTCTTGATCGTTCCCCCCTGTGAGGAGTACCCGTTGCCCCTGGCCCCGGCGCTGGCGCCTGCCGGAGTCGCCCTCAGCTGCTCCACCCTGCTGGCCTCCACCCACCGGCGGCTCGCCGCGCACTGCGGCGAGACCCCGCGCATCGAGGTGGCGAGGCCGCGGTCGCGCGCCGGACAGGGCTGGATCGACGGGGCGGAACTGGCGTACCACCCCGAATTGCTCAACGCCTATCTGGCCGCCGAGGCCCGTCGCGTCCAGGACCGGTACGGCCACACCGCGCGGGCCGATGTCATCGCCTCCCGCGCGCTGCACGGCTACCTCTGGGCCGCTTGTCTGCTCATCGCCGGCCCCTGGTATCTGGACCGCCGGGTGCCGCGGCTCAGCCCCGAGGACGTCCGGGTCAGCCGGACGACCGACGCCCTCGCCGTCGTGCCCGGCGGCTTCGCCTGTCTGCCCGACGACCCCGCGGCCGGACTGCCCGGCGTACGGGTGATCGCGGACGAGGAGACCCTCCGCGACGAGCTGCGCGCGGCCGTCGCGGACCATGTGCGACCGCTGCTCGCCGCGATGGGCCCCGTGCTGCGGCGGGGGCCGCGTGCGCTGTGGGGCATGGTCGGCGACGATCTGGTCTCCGCCGTCTGGTACCTCGGCCGGATGCTCGACGAGGAGGAGCGCGCGGTCCGCGAGGCCGGGGAGCTGCTGCCGGGACCGGTCGCGCCCTTCCTCGGCGGCGCGGGATTCCGGCGGCTGACGGGCCGTGACGGCCGGTCGTATCCCACGCGTACCCGCATGGGGTGCTGTCTCTACTACACCATCCGCCCGGCCCAGCCGTGCGGAACATGCCCCCGGACGGGTGACGCGGAACGGCTGCGGCGGCTCGAAGGACCCGCTCTGTAGGGACGCGAGCGGCCAGACGTCCGGCAGGCCGTGTCAACAGGGACATTCCTGGTAAATACGTTCCATGTCCACGCATCCGGGAACGCTCATCCTGATCATGGCCGCCGCCGTGCTCGCTCCCCTGCTCGCCCACGGATTCGGCCGCTGGATCCGGATCCCCCTGGTCATCTTCGAGATTCTGCTGGGCATCGTCATAGGGCCCGCTCTCCTCGGCTGGGCGCACCCGGACACCGTCGTCGACACCCTGTCCCATCTGGGCCTGGCCATGCTCATCTTCCTGGCCGGATACGAGATCGAGTTCGACTCGATCCGGGGTGACACCCTGCGCCGCTCGCTGTGGGCATGGCTGATCTCGCTCGTACTCGGTCTGGGCGTCGCACTGGCGCTGACCGGCGCGGATCTGGAGCGGAGCCTGGTCATCGGCACCGCCCTCACCAGCACCGCGCTGGGGACCGTACTGCCCATCCTGCGCGACAGCGGGGATCTGCGCGGTCGCTTCGGCACGGTGATGCTGGCCTTCGGGGCGGTGGGCGAGTTCGGCCCGATCATCGCGATGGCGCTGCTGCTCAGCGGCCGCGGGCCCGGCGAATCGGTGGCGCTGCTCACCGCGTTCGCCGGCGTGACGGCCGCCGCGGTCTTCTGGGCGCTGCGGCCCCGTCCGCCGTGGTTCTCCCGCGTGATCGCGAACACCCTTCACAGCAGCGGCCAGTTCGCCGTCCGGTTCGTGATGCTGCTGCTGGTGTCGATGCTCGCGCTGTCGGCGGTGTTCGGCGTCGACATCCTGCTGGGCGCGTTCGCCGCGGGCGTGCTGACCCGGCTGGTGCTGAACGGGGCCGCGCCCGAGAGCAGCGGGGAGATCCTCGGCCGGATCGAGGCGATGGGGTTCGGCTTCCTGGTGCCCGTGTTCTTCGTCGTCACCGGTGTCCAGTTCGATCTGGACGCCCTGCTGGAGGGCGGCAGGGCACTCGTCCTGCTCCCCGTCTTCCTGCTGCTCTTCCTCGTCGTACGCGGGCTCCCGGTGTACGCCCTGGCACCGCGTGATCTGACCGGCGTCGACCGCCGGGCGCTGACCCTGTACGCCTCCACCTGTCTGCCCCTCGTCGTCGCGATCACCACGATCGGGCTGGCCGAGAAGGTCATCGACACGGGCGAGGCGGCGGCGCTGGTGGGCGCCGCCATGGTGTCCGTGCTGGTCTTCCCGCTCCTCGCGCTGAAGCTCCGCGCCGGGGAGGGCGAGGCGTCGCCCGCCGCCGGGCGGGGCGCGGGTTCGGAGTCCTGGTGACGGATCCGGGCGGCGGGGGCGCACGGTGTCCCGGGGCGCATCCGGGCGGGCACGGGCGGGAGTTACGCCTATGGGGCCAAGGCGACGGGGATCGTCCGCGCGGTGACGACGAACCGGCGCACCCTCGAATTCGCCGTCATCATGGAGATCGTCGCGATGGCGGACGAGGCGGTCTCGTCCGGGCACCGAGGGCCGTCGGCGGACCGGGGCCGCGGACCGGGAGAACCTGGCCGGGGCGGCGGGCCGGTCGGTGACCCCGCCAGAAGGAGGAGAACGCCGTGCTCTTCAAACAGTCCGTGCTGGACGCGATCGCCCGCGGCGACGTCGATCTCGCCTACCGCACCTGGCGGGCTCCTCGGGTGCGGGCCGGCTCCCGGCTCCGTACCGCGATCGGCGTGCTGGAAGTCGTGTCCGTCGAATCCGTCGACACGGCCCGTATCTCCGCGGAGGACGCCCGCCGGGCCGGCTTCTCCTCTCCCGACGCCCTCCGCACGGCCCTGGCGGAGCGGGAGGGCACCCCCTACCGCATCGCCCTGCGCCGTGCCGGCGACGATCCGCGCGTCGCGCTGCGCGGCGACGACACGCTGGACGCGGAGGCGCTGGCGGAGCTGCGCCGGAGGCTGGGGCGCCTCGACGCGGCGTCCCGCCACGGCGTCTGGACGCTGAAGGTGCTGACCCTGATCGCCGACCATCCGGGCACCGGCTCCGCGGAGCTCGCGCCACGCGCCGGCCGCGAGCGCCACCTGTTCAAGGCGGATGTGCGCAAGCTGAAGGAGCTGGGGCTCACCGAGAGCCTGGAGGTCGGCTACCGGCTCTCCCCCAGGGGCAGCGCCGCGCTGAGTGCGCTGCGGACCGATCTGGGTGAGGATGGGAGAAGGTAGGGGGTAGGCCCGTCAGGAGGCCGCATGACCTACGCAGAAACATATGAACTGGTGTTCAGGGCATCCGCCGCCGAGGACGACGTGGTGATCGTCCGGCGTACGGACAGAGCGGGCGCCGGCGGCAACCCCGTCTACGCGGACGACACCGGCATCATTCGCGCGGAGATCAATGAACAGGGCGAGGTCCGCATGCTCGCGAGCGGCGGCCATCAGGCGCCTGGCATGCCGGTGACGGTCCGCCCGCTGACGCCGTGATCCCGTTGCCCCCGGCCTCCACGAACCCACGGGCCCGCGCCCGGACCGACCGTCACCGTCATGCGGGGCGTCGGGCCTGACAGACCGGCGCTGATGGACCCGCCGGGCGGTGACAGGCCCCGAGCCCGGGCGCATGCATCGAGGAGCGGGCCGGATCCAGCCGTCCACCCGCGGGCGGACTCGGGCTTGGCGCGGACCCCTCTCAGGGATTAGGTTAGGCAAACCTAACCTTCCCGGAGTGTGGAGATCTGGATGCGCCTGTTCAACACCCCCCTCGCGCTGCCGACGAGCGCGGAGCGGATCCGGACCATCCTCACGGCCGCGGACTCGATGACCGTCGTCACCGACGAAGGAAGCACCGAGGTCTCCCGGCTGAACGGGACCGGCGCCACCGAGCACATCCATCTCCACCCGGCGACGACCCGCGCCTCGGACGCCGGCTCCGACGGCGGCGCGGGCTCCGGCCCCGCCGCGAACGGCCCGGTACGCGCCACTCTGGAGTTCACCGACATCGCCCCCACCCCGGTGCGGGACCGCGTCCGCGCCCGCGTACTGCTGGCCGGATGGCTGCTCCCGGCCTCGGAACACCCGAGCCCGGAAGGCAGCCGCTGCATGGAGTTGGCCCATGCCGTCCTCGAACGGTCGGGCGAGCGGAGCACGGTCGGACTCGAAGAGCTGATGGCGGCCGAGACGGACCCCCTGGCCACCTGCGAGGCGGGGATGCTCACCCATATGGTCGACGACCACAGCGATCTCATCGGCCTGCTGCTGCGCCTGGTGAAGCCCCGGCTCGCCCTGGGCGTCCAGCGCGCCCTGCCCCTCGCCATCGACCGCTACGGCATCACCCTCCGCCTGGAGTACGCCCGCTCCCACGAGGACGCCCGACTCCCCTTCCCGGCCCCGATCAAGAATGTCGACCAGGCCGGGGCCCGCATCCACTCCCTCCTCAACACGGCCAGGCACCGCTCGCCCCGGGGCTGGCTGCTCAGCGATTCGTGACGCGAAACTCCGTACGGGGGCTCCCTGTCCAGCCCGACCGGCCAGGCCACCGCTCGACGGGCGGACCGCCTCCCACCGCGTGAACGGGCGACCGGGCACGCCCCCGCCCGAACACGCCGTCCCGGCGGGATGACGGTCCGAGAGTCCGAGCAGGAATCGCGCGATACGCGGACGGCTGCCCGCTGGGCGGGCGAGAGGCCGGGACGCCCGTCGTGGGGGCGCTCAGCGCCCTGTGCTCCGGCCTTCACCATCAGCATGGCGGCGATCTCCAGGCATGCCCGCCGCCCCAGCCGTAAACCCTGCGGCCCTGGCCGACGGAAGCCCGGCCAGGGCCGCCTTCTCGTCGAGCCGTCTCCGCCGTCGGCGCACGAGTCAGAGGCGAGAACCTGGGCGTTCGCGCCCGGGGAGCCCTGGGCTTCGCCGTCCTCGGACGTGAGACGTGACGCCGCAAACGACGAGCCGGCTGCCCGCAGGCCCCGAGGCCCTGGTCCGTCTCGCCTTCACCGGCCCAGCGCCTGTTCACCGGCCCGAACGCCTGCCGCGTCACCGGTGACGCCGCCTTCTCCCGGCATGACCCCGCTTTTGAGGATCAAGCGCCCCATCCGCGACAGCACACCGGGAGGGGGCGACCTCTCGTGAGCCCGGAAACTCCGGCGCGAGAGCAAGGGGAATGACTTCTTCCAGCTACAGGTTGTGTCACATGCACTGGTTATGTAATGTTCCCAGTGGATCGAAAAGGACCCAGTCAGGATCCGCTCACCCTCCCGACAGGAGAAACGGCAATGCCTACCCCCTCCCAGCCTGCGAACTTCGACGGCGCCAGGCCCGTGATCGACCCCGAGAACGTGGCGATGCTGCTGATCGACCACCAGAGCGGTCTGTTCCAGACCGTGCAGGACATGCCGATGCCCACGCTGCGCGCCCACGCCACCGCGCTCGCGAAGATGGCCACCCTCACGCAGGTCCCGGTGATCACCACCGCATCGGTCCCGCAGGGCCCCAACGGACCGCTGATCCCCGAGATCCACGAGGCCGCTCCGCACGCCAAGTACGTGGCCCGCCGCGGCGAGATCAACGCCTGGGACAACCCCGACTTCGTCGCCGCCGTCGAGGCCACCGGCAAGAAGCAGCTGATCATCGCGGGCACCATCACCAGCGTGTGCATGGCGTTCCCGGCGATCTCCGCGGTCGCCGCCGGCTACCAGGTCTTCGCCGTGATCGACGCCTCCGGCACCTACTCCAAGATGGCCGAGGAGATCACCCTGGCCCGGGTCGTCCAGGCCGGCGTCGTACCGATGGACACCGCCGCGGTCGCCTCCGAGCTCCAGAAGACCTGGAACCGCGAGGACGCGATGGAGTGGGCACAGCTCTACACCTCGATCTTCCCGCCGTACCAGCTCCTCATCGAGAGCCACATCAAGGCCCAGGAAGTCGAGCGCAACCACGAGACGCTCGACTCGACGCGGGCCTGAGCCCCCAGGGGGAGCGAGGTCTCTCGCTGAGCCTCGCTCCCCCGCCTATCCCAGCCGTTGAATCCCAACCGCCGTATCCCAGCCGTCGGCCCGGCTGAGATACGGATCGACCAGCCGCCCGCACGGGCACGAGGCGCCGGTCCGGGCGACCCGGCCGTGGCGCATCGAGCGAACCCGTTCCCGGCCGAACACCGCCGACAGGACCTCCCGCCGCCGCGAACGCCGCCTCGCCGCCGATGAAGCCTTCGGCGACCTCGCCGGCACGGACATCGCCGTACGCGGCCTGCACCGCCGGCCCTGGACCTCTCACCGCTAGGAGACATATCCGTGACATCGACCACGACCGGCCGCCTGTCCGCGCGGTACGCCTCCTGCCCGCGTGATCCCTGGGTGCCGCCCACCGCCCAGGCGCGCCAGGAGACGCCGAACTGGACCAGGAAACTATTTGTGTTCCTAGGTATTCTGGACGTATGAGCGAAGTCCTCGATCTGCACAGCTGTGGGCACACCGACCGTGCGTTCTCGGTGCTGGGTAAGCGCTGGACGGGGCTGATCGTCGACCTGCTTCTGCAGCGTCCGGCCCGGTTCAGCGAGTTGGAGCGGGCCGTACCCGGGCTGTCGAAGCGGCTCCTGGGCGAGCGGCTGCGTGAACTGGAATCGCTGAACCTCGTCGCCCGGGTCGTCGATCCCGGTCCGCCCATCACCTCGACGTACTCGCTGACCCCGCGCGGGGAGGCGTTGCGACCCGCTCTGGACGCCCTGCGCGTGTGGGCGGCCGGCCACTTCGACGGCCAGCCCGACTGACGCAGCCGCATCGGGAGGGGTGCCCCGACCGGCCGGCTCGTCAACGGGGGCGCCCTCGCGCCCCAGGCCGTCGTCATCCCACTCGGCCGACGGGCCGGGGTGGCGGCGGGGCGATGAACCAGCGCGGCCAGGCCCGGGTCAGCGCCTGCCGCGCCGGAGCGCCGCGGACGCCGCCAGCGCCAACAGCACCAGGGCCGCCGCCGAGCCACCGATCAGCATGATGGTGTCGTCGCCGCCGTCCGCCACAGCCTGGGTGCGGACGGGCCGCACCGGCTCCTGACCGGGCTGCACGGGCGCGGGCGAGACAGGAGCCGTCGCCGTACCGTCCGGGACAGGGGCCACCGCGCCTGGGGTGGGGTCGCCGCCGGGAGATGAGGCCACGGCTCCCGACAGGGTGACGTCCGAACAGGAGTAGTACGTGTCCGGGGTGTCGGTGTTCCGCCAGATCGTATAGAGCACATGACGGCCGGTCAGCCCGGTCGGCAGTCTGCCGGTGATGCGGTAGGCCCCGTCTCTCGGTTCGGGATCGCTCGCCGAGGCGAAAGGTTCCGCCTCGAGGTCGGACCAACGCAGCGGTATGGCCGGATCGTAGCCCTGTTTGGTGAGGTACAGACTGAACGTCCCCTGGTGCGGAATGGTGGCCCGGTAGGTGAGGGCGAAGACGCCGCCGGCCTTCAGGGGTGTCGACGGCCAGTCCGCGCGTGCCGTGTCCAGCCCTCTGTAGGCGGGCAGTCCCGCACTGCACAGCTCTCCGTCCGGGATGACCTCCCGGTCGCGGCCACGGACGTCGGCCACGCGCAGATCGTCCCAGGCGTCGAACGCCAGTCCGCCGTTCGCGGCGACCGCCGAGCGGCAGGCCGTGGAGCCGCGCTGGGTCCCCTCGGGCCCGCAGGCGGCGACCCTGCTGACGGGATCGGTCGGTGCTCCGTGGGCGCGGGCCACCCCTGTTCCCAGAGCGGTGAGCGCGACCGGCACGACCCCGGCGAGCGCGACGGCGACTGCGGTACGGCGATGGGCGGTCATTCTCGGCAGTGCTCCTCGTCGGTCCGGGCGGTCTGCCGTGTACTACGGGCGTGGCACCCGGCGTGTTCACCCGGACGGCGGACAGTCCGCGCCGTTCACGGCGACGGGCCGCGCCACTCCTGGAAGACTCCCTTCGGGCCCGGCGCGGCTCGCCCCGACGACCCCCTACCGCGTGTCACACCCGTACGACCGCGCAGCGCCCTCGCGCCACCGCATCGGAGCCCGCTCCACCTCGCGGCGGGAGAACGAGCAACCAGTGGAGGAGTCATGGCCGGTACGTTCGAGGCGACCGTCGAGATCGACCGTCCGGTCGAGGAGGTCTTCGCCTTCCTCGCCGACGGCGAGAACGACCCGAAGTTCAGCCCCCGCGTGGTCAGGATGACGAAGACGACAGAAGGCCCCACCTCCGTCGGAACCGTGTACTCCAGCACGGTCAAGGACGCCGGGCTCACGACCCAACGGGAGTTCCGGATCACCGAGTTCGCGTCTCCGACCAGGATCCGCTGGGCCGAGGTCTCGAAGAACCTCGTCATGGCCAGGGAAGGCGGCTACGACCTGGAGTCCACCGGCCCCGGCACCACCCGGCTCCGGGTCTTCAACGTGCTCGAAGGCCACGGCGTCGGAAAGCTCATCGCGGGCCTCGCTCTGAGCGCGGCCCGCAAGGACGCCGACGCGTTCGCCAGGCGTATCAAGGCGGCCGTCGAAGCGTCCTGACCCGCACACAGCCGACAGGCGCCCCGAGGGGATTCCCACCCGTACATGTCAGGGCCGTACGCCGAGGGAAGCGCGCCGAGGAGCGTGCGCGTGCATGCCGTGGACACGCCCTGCGGCGTGTCCACGGCAGCGAACGGGCCGGTCCACCACGGGGCGGACCGGCCCCGTCCTCCACGCGTCCTCCGAGCGTCCCCCGACGGAACGGCGGGCGTCCCGCCGGGGAGACGTCCCGCTCAGATGGATGCGCTATGGCGCTTGCCGCTTCTCATCGCCGCGGCCGTGCAAGCCAGCCCCAGCAGGATAGTGAGGCCGCCGAGGACGGCGTTCATCCAGATGATTCCCTTGTCAGGGCCGCTGCCCACGACCCACGGGGCGACGATCATCCATGCGCCTATGACGCACATGGCCCAGCTCAGGCCGTACATTCGCTGTGGCATGACGGCGAATCCGAGCGCGAGCACGACGATCGCGACGCCCACGATCAGGTTGTGCGCCGCGAGGGCAGGCTGGGTGGCCGTGAAGTGGATTATCCACGGGGAAACCGCGAATGCCAGGCCGACCAGGAACACCGGGCCGTCCATGAGGGCCACATCGCGCCCTCCGAGCACGCGGGCGTAGCGATCCCGCATTTCTGTGACGTCGGGATGACCCGCCAGATCTCCCCTGTGTGAGACGTCGGCCATACGACTCGCCTCCTTCTGTGCGCTGCAAGTACGACCGCACTGCGCGTTCTGGATCCGCGCACTTATATTTTGCTCTTATCTGTTCCTTATGGGTAGTGATCCGGACGGGTAGATTCCGTTTAGATTCCGGAGGACCGGTGCGGCCACGCCCCACCCCACCACCAGGGCCCCTGAACGCTCTCCGCGCCGACGACGAGGCGATGACCCCAGGCAATCAAAGGCGTCTGCAATAGTTGCGGGCGCTCACCACTCACAGGCGCGGCACCCGGCCCGATCGGGGGGCCGACCCGTCCGGGCAGATCCCGACACGGCAGCAGATGACGAATCGCTCACACTTCAGGCCGCGTTGGGACCGGACGGCCAACCGCCCCGCAGGCGACGGAACCGGGCAAAGAACTCGTCGCCGCTGGTGGCCCCGCGATAGCGACTCGACACCAACGGCCCCAGTCGGGGCATCTCGAGCCAACTGGCCGACCAGTCGGTCCATGCAACCATGCTCGGCATTCCGACCGGTAGGTAACATGTGCCGCTCCCCCGGTACGCCCTGCCCCGCCATGGAGCCGACGGCCACCGGCCGTTCGTCGCCCAGTCGCCCCCCAACGCCCAACGCCCCAAACGCCCAGTCGGCCGGCCGCACCCGCGTCCCAGCCGCACCCGCCGAGGCATTCGAGGACCCGCAGCGATGTCGTACCACCGTCAACAGCCTTCCCATCCGGAGTTTCCCGAGTTCCCCGTCCAGCGGAGCCGCCTGGGCCATCAGGGCGAGCCCGGACGCAGTGACCGCGATGGAGGGCCGGGACACCCCGCGTACTCCTGGCAGCACCCGGCACAGCCGACCGGTCCCCGCAAGGAGATACGCGCGCTGGGCTCCGCCTACCGGCGGCTGCGCCGGGTCTCGACCTTCACCGCTCTCGGCTACTTCGTACTCTTCCTGCTGCTCTCCGCGTACGCCCCCGAGCTGATGTCCGGCACGGTCGCGGGCGGTCTCACCACGGGCCTCCTGCTCGGGCTGATCCAGCTCCCGGTGACACTGATCGCCGTGCTGGCGTACGAGAGGTCGGCGCGCCGGAACGTGGACCCGCTCGCCGAATCGGTCCGCCTCCACGGCACGCGGGCCGACACACCCGCCCACGCGCGCGGAGACCTGCGATGACCGGATTCAGCCCCGACGCCCAGACGATGGTCCTCGTGGCGTTCATCGCGGTGACCACGGTGACGCTGCTGCTCTGCGTCACGACCGGGCCCGACCGTGACGACCTCGGCGAGTTCTACACCGGCTCCCGCTCGCTCTCCCCCGTGCAGAGCGGCCTCGCCATCGCCGGTGACTACATCTCGGCGGCGAGTGTGCTCGGCACCATCGGCGTCATCGCCCTGGTCGGCCAGGACGGGGTCGTACTCGCCCTGAGCACCGCGCTCTCCCTGGTGCTGCTGATGTTCCTGCTGGCCGAACCCCTGCGCAACGCCGGACGATTCACGATGGGGGACGTCCTCACCCGGCGCGCGCCCAGCCCCGCCGTACGCGTCACCGCCTCGCTCGTCACGCTCATCGCCCTCTTCCCGCTGCTCATCTTCCAGCTCGCGGGCGCGGGTGATCTGCTGGCCTTCGTCCTCGGCATGGACAGCGCGGGCTTCAAGACCGGTTCCATCGTCCTGCTCGGACTGCTGATGATCATCTACGCGGCCATCGGCGGGATGAAGGGCACCGCGTTCATCCAGATCGTGAAGACCGTGGTGCTGTTCGCCGCGGCCGCCTCCATCGCGGCGCTGGTTCTCCACCGCTTCGACTTCAGCCTGCCCGCCCTGCTGGACGCCGCCGCGCGCGGCAGCGGCGCCGGGCCCGCCTACCTGTCGTCCGGTCTCCAATTCGACGGCAGCGGACTGGACATGATCAGCAGTCAGCTGACCGTCGTCCTCGGCGCGGCCTGCCTTCCACACATCACGATGCGCATGTTCGGCTCCCGGAGCACCACGGCCGTACGGCGTTCCATGACCTGGGCCGTCTCGACCGTCGTGGTCATGGGCGCGCTCAGTGTGGTCCTCGGCTTCGGTGCGGCGGCGATCGTCGGCCATGAGCGGATCGTCGCGGACGACCCGCAGGGCAAGACCTCCGTCCTGCTGATCAGCCAGGCGGTCATGGGCGCGGAGGTCACCACCTTCGAGACGCTGCTGTTCACCGTCATGGCCACGGCGGTGTTCCTCACCCTGCTGGCGTCCGTGGCCGGTATGACGCTCGCCTGCGCCAACTCCCTCGCGCACGATCTGATCGCCCATGGCCTGCGCCGCAGGCGGGAGTTGCGCGCCGCCACGGAGATGACGCTGGCCCGCTCGACCGCGGCCGGAGTCGGTGTCGCCGCGATCATCCTGGCGGCGGCCTCCAGGCACTGGAACCTCCAGGCGATGGTCACGCTCTCGTTCTGTCTGGGAGCCTCAGCGATCGCGCCGACGCTCGTCTACAGTCTCTTCTGGCCGCGGTTCAACCGGGCCGGGCTGCTGAGCGGCATGATCGCGGGCAGCGCGGCCGTGCTGATCCTGATCACCGGGACCACGCTCGTGTCCGGCTCGCCCCAAGCGGCCTTCCCCGAGCAGGACTTCACCTGGTTCCCGTACACGACCACGGGTCTCGTCTCCATCCCCGTCGGCTTCCTCGCGGGCTGGCTCGGCACCCGGCTCACCCTGCGGGGCTCCGGTACCGGCGGCCGGCCGCGCGTCGACTACGAGGCTGTGGAGGCGTCCATACTCACGGACGTCCCGATACGGCGTCGCTGACCGCCCTTTCGCCCCGCCGGCGCGAGACCCGTCTCGGGACCCGTCTCGGGAGCCTCGCCGACCTCGGGCCGGATCCGGGCGGATCCGGCCAGGCGGTGGTCCCAGAGTCCGATGCCTGGGCCACATGTGTACGAACTGCGCCACAATGGGCCCGTGTTGGAGAACCTTCCCGAGGAACCGAACAGCTTCGTGGGACGGAACTGGGAGTTGTTCCGACTGGACCGGGCGCTGGAGAAGCACCGACTGATCACACTCGTCGGCAGCGGCGGTGTGGGCAAGTCGCGCCTGGCACTGCGGGCTGCCCGACGGGCTGCCGCCGGGTTCCCGGACGGGGTGGCGTGGGCCGAGCTGTCACCCCTGTACGGTGACCGGCTGCTGCTGACCACCGTGTCCGACGCCTGTGATCTGACCGACCACACGCCCAGGACGCCGGTCGACGCCCTGTGCGAACGGCTCGCGGAGAAGCGGCTGCTGCTGGTGCTCGACTCCTGTGAGCATCTCGTCGACCCGTGCCGGGTCCTCGTCGGCGATCTGCTGACCACGGTTCCCGGACTGACCGTACTGGCCACGAGCCGACAGCCCCTGGGCCTCGGCGTCGAGCGGCTGATCGAGGTGGAGCCGCTGCCGGCCGACGGACCGGACGCGCTGGAGCTGTTCACGCAACGGGTCGCTTCGGCCCGGGGCGGTGAGACACGAGCGCGCCCCTCGAACGACGGTCCGTCGCACAGCACCTCCTTGGGACACGCCGCTTCGGCGAGCCGGACGTCGAAGGACCCGCGCTCGGCGGACCGTTCGCTGGCGGACCGTTCGCCAGCGGACCGTTCGCTGGCGGACCGTTCGTCGGCGGACGGGGCGGGCGAACGACAGCGGCTCACGGCTGCCGCGGCCCGGATCTGCCGTCGGCTCGAAGGGATTCCGCTGGCGCTGGAACTGGCAGCCGCGCAAGCGGGCCGTGACGGCGTCGAGGTCGTCGCCGAGCGACTCACCTCCCGCTTCGACCTCCTCGAAGCCGCCGCCGGCGTCGACGTACGCCCGGAACGGCACCGGACGATGCGGACCGCCATCGGCTGGAGTCATGAACTCTGCGCTCCGCTCGAAAGGCTGCTGTGGGCCCGGCTCACGGTCTTCCGCGGCGACTTCGACGAGGAGTCCGCGCGGGCCGTCTGCGCGGGCGGCCCGCTGGACGCCGACCGGATCGGACCGCTGCTGGATCGGCTGGTCGCCGTATCGGTGCTCAGGGCCGTCAAGTCCGTGGACGGCCACGGCATCCGCTTCCGCATGCTCGACACGATCCGGGAGTACGGCCGTCTGTGGCTGCGCGCGCTGGAAGAGGAGCCGGCCGTGGCACAACGCCACGCCGACCACTTCCTACAGTTCGCCGAGCAGGCGGACAGCGAGTGGCTCGGCCCCGGGCAGGCCCAGTGGTACCGGAGGATCGGCGCCGCGCACAACGAGCTGTGCGCGGCGCTCGATCATTTCCTCACCGAGTCACCCGGCCACGCGCAGCGGCTCGCCGGGCTGCTCGGCTTCTTCTGGAGCTGCTGCGGCCATCTGCACGAGGCGCGCGACTATCTGGAGCAGACCCTCATCGCCCACACCGGGCCCGGACCGGACCGGACGCGAGCGCTCTGGGCGCTCGGGCTCATCCTCACCCTCCAGGGTGAGTACGAGACGGCGCGGCGCATCAGCGACGAATGCACGCGCTCGGCGCACGGCGACACGGATGGGGAGGGCAGCCTCGCGGCGGCGTACCTCGGGGGCCTCATCGCCCTGTTGACGGGCCGCCCCCTCGCCGCCGACGCCATGGCCGCGCAGGCGCTGGAAGCGGCGGGAGGGCTTCCGTTCGACTCCCCTTCCCGGCTGCGCTGCCACCTCGTACGCGTTTTCGCCCTGACCGGCCTCGGTCGGCTGCCCGAGGCGCGTGAGCGCGCGCTGGCGCTGCGGGAGGGATGCGTCGACCGGGGCGAGTCATGGACCCTCGCGTATCTCGACTATCAGCTCAGCCTGATCGCGCTCTTCGCGGGGAAGCCGCAGGAAGCCGCCCGGTACGCGCGGTCGATGCTCGAAGGCAAGAAGGGCATCGGGGACAGCTTCGGCATCGCTCTCGGGCTCGATGTCCTCGCCGCGGCGACCGCGGCGGGCGGCGACGGCGCCCGCGCGGGTCAGGTGTACGGAACGGGCCAGGCGTTCTGGAGTACGGTCGGCCATCCTCAGCGCGGTACGCCGGAGCTGCGGGCGGTGCGGGAGACGTCTGAGCGAGCGGCGCGGGCGGGTGTCGGCGACGCGGTGTACGAGCGCGCGTACCGGGAAGCCGCGAACGCGGACCGGGACGCGGGACTCCGTGCGGTGCTGACGCCGCCGCATGCCTGACTCCCGCGGGTCCGAGGAGTAGGGCGGCTGAACGCTTCCCGGCTCGCCGCCGGTCCCCGGTGGGGCCGGTTCTCCGCCTGCGGGGGCCGGGGCCGACGGCCTCTCCGTTCCGGTGGGGGCGCTCATTCCTCTTGGGCGGGCAAGCGCGGTCCGGGTGCGTTCTGCCCGGTGAGTGTCCGGGCCGTGGCCGGGCCATGGCCGGGGAGACCGGCTCAGGACGGGTGACGTCACCCCATCGTCTGTCCGGCCACCAGTACGGTCCGACCCCAGAAGTCGATGTTTCCGGCAGCGGTAACGCCTGCCCGCCGACGGCTGCGGAACCGAGCCTGCCCCGGCTCCGTGACTCCCGTCAGGCGGCGGCCAGCGCGGACGCGGACTTGGCGAGGGCGGAGAGGACCGGGCAGATCAACGGGTGGTGTTCGGCTCCCCTGCGTACCGCGGCGAACACCCGGCGGGTCGCGGCCGGGCCGGACACCGGGCGCACCACCGCGTCCCTGAGTTCCATCCCGCGGAGGGCGGAACGCGGGACGAGCGCCACTCCGGCGCCCGTTCCGGCGAGCGCGACGATCGCACGGAAGTCGTCGGACGAGTGGACCACGCGGGGGTGGAATCCGGCCAGTTCGCAGGCGAAGAGAATCATGTCGTGGCAGGGGTTGCCGGGGTAGGGGCCGATCCAGTCGTCGTCGGCCAGTTCGGCGAGTCCCACCCGCGTGTGTGTGCCGAGGGGGTGTCCGGCGTGGAGGACCGCGTCGAAGGGTTCCGCGTGGAGCGGCACGCGGGCCAGCCGTGGATCGTCTTCGCCGGGGGCGCCCCGGTACTCGACCGCGACCGCGAGGTCCGCGTCCCCGTCGAGGACCAGCAGCAGGCTTTCGTCGCCCTCGGCGTCCCGGACCCTGATCCGGATGCCCGGATGGTCCGCGGTGAGGACGCCGATCGCGGGGGCGACGATCTCGGCGATGCCGGTGGCGAAGGCGGCGACCACGACGTCTCCGGAGGCGCCGCCCGCGTACGCGGCGAGTTCCGCCTCCGCCCGCTCCAGCTGGGCGAGGACGGTGTGGGTGTGGGCGAGGAGGATCTCTCCGGCCGCGGTCAGCCGGACCCCCTTGCCGCCGCGGATCAGCAGGACGTGGCCCGTCTCCTGCTCCAGGGCGTTGAGCTGCTGGGAGACGGCCGAAGGGGTGAGATAGAGCGCCGCGGCCGCGGCGGTCACCGTACGGTGGTCCGCCACGGCCCGGAGTATGCGCAGCCGCCGGGGGTCGATCACACCATCATCCTGCCAGCGGGCGCTTCGCGGGCTCGGCCCGGCTCATCCGTTCAGCGCCCGGCGTGCGTCGACGAACGCGGCGACCGCCTTCTCCACGTCCTGTGCGGAGTGCGCGGCGGAGAGTTGCACACGGATGCGCGCCTGGCCCATGGGGACGACCGGGTACGAGAAGCCGATGACGTAGACGCCCCGCTCCAGCAGGAGTTCCGCCATCCGGCTCGCCTCGGCCGCGTCGCCGATCATGACCGGGACGATGGGGTGGTCGCCGGGGAGGATCTCGAAGCCCGCTCCGGTCATCCGCGTACGGAACAGGTTGGTGTTCTCTGTCAGCCGCTTCCGCAGGTCGTCGGCCGACTCCAGCAGGTCGAGGACCGTGAGGGAGGCGGCGGCGATCACCGGTGCGAGGGAGTTGGAGAAGAGGTAGGGGCGGGAACGCTGGCGCAGCAGGGCGACGATCTCGGCGCGGGCCGCGACATAGCCGCCGGACGCGCCCCCGAGGGCTTTGCCGAGCGTGCCGGTGATGATGTCGACGCGGTCCATGACGCCGGCCAGTTCGGGGGTGCCCCGGCCGCTGGGGCCCACGAAGCCGACGGCGTGCGAGTCGTCCACCATCACCATGGCGTCATAGCGGTCCGCGAGGTCGCAGATCTCGGCGAGTGGTGCGACATAGCCGTCCATGGAGAAGACGCCGTCGGTGACGACGAGCCTGCGGCGCGCGTCCTGGGTTTCCTTGAGCTGTTGCTCCAGTTCGGTGAGGTCGCGGTTGGCGTAGCGGTGGCGGCGGGCTTTGGAGAGGCGGACCCCGTCGATGATGGAGGCATGGTTCAGGGCGTCGGAGATGACCGCGTCCTCGGGGCCGAGGAGCGTTTCGAAGACACCGCCGTTGGCGTCGAAGCAGGAGGAGTAGAGGATCGTGTCCTCCTGGCCCAGGAACGCGGAGAGCCGGGCTTCCAGTTCCTTGTGCACATCCTGGGTGCCGCAGATGAAGCGCACGGAGGCCATCCCGTATCCCCAGCGGTCCAGCGCCTCCTTGGCGGCGGCGATCACCTCGGGGTGGTCGGCGAGGCCGAGGTAGTTGTTGGCACAGAAGTTGAGCACCTCTCCCGAGGCGACGGTGACGGTGGCGCTCTGCGGGGTGCCGATCACGCGCTCGGGCTTGTGGAGACCGGCTTCGCGGATCTCGTCGAGGGTGCCGCGGAGATCGTCGCGGACGGACGCGTACATGCGGGGTGGCTCCTTGGGGTGGCTGCGGGCTGGTCTTTCTTGAGGGATCGCGGGTCAGTGGGCCCAGTCGAGAATGATCTTGCCGCTCCGGGCGGTGGCGGCCTCGTCGAAGGCGGCCTGGAAGTCCTGATACCCGTAGCTGCCGGTGATCACCGGGCTGAGGTCGAGTCCGGCTTCCAGCAGAACCGTCATGGCGTACCAGGTCTCGTACATCTCGCGCCCGTAGACGCCCTTGACGGTGATCATCGAGGTGACGATCCTCGACCAGTCGACGGGGAACTCCTGAGTGGGAAGCCCCAGCATGGCGATGCGGCCGCCGTGGGTCATGTTGTCGACCATGTCGCGCATGGCCTCGGGGCTGCCGGACATCTCCAGTCCGATGTCGAAGCCCTCCTTGAGTCCCAGCCGCCGCTGTGCCTCGGCGATGTCGTGGTCGCGGACGTTCAGCGCGAGGGTGGCTCCCGCTTTGCGCGCGATCTCCAGGCGGGATTCGCTGACGTCGGTGATGACGACGTTGCGCGCGCCCGCGTGGCGGGCGACGGCGGCGGCCATGATGCCGATCGGGCCCGCGCCCGTGATCAGTACGTCCTCACCGACGAGCGGGAAGGAGAGCGCGGTGTGCACGGCGTTCCCGAAGGGGTCGAAGATCGCGGCGACGTCCAGGTCGACGCGGGTGCGGTGCACCCACACGTTGGACGCGGGCAGCGCGACGTACTCCGCGAAGGCCCCGTCCCTGCCGACGCCCAGTCCCACCGTGCTGCGGCACAGATGGCGGCGGCCCGCGAGACAGTTGCGGCACTTGCCGCAGACGAGATGGCCCTCCCCGCTGACGACGTCTCCCAGCGCGATGTCCTGGACGTCCGCCCCGACGTCGGCGACCTCGCCGACGAACTCGTGGCCGAGGACCCGTGGCGTGCCGACGGCCTGCCGGGCCCAGGCGTCCCAGGAGCGGATATGGAGGTCGGTGCCGCAGATCCCGGTGCGGAGGACCTTGATGAGCACATCGCCGGGACCGGTCTTCGGCTCCGGGACGTCCAGGAGCCACAGTCCGGGCTCGGCATGTTGCTTGACAAGTGCCTTCATCGGGGCGGCTCCAGGCATGGGTTCGGACGGCCAGGGACGAATACGGCCAGGCTGCGCAGGTACGGCCGTCACCGCAAACCGTGGCGGCGGCGGAGAACGGATCCCTACCAATCTGTCGAGCGTGGCCCCGGGAGTCCATCGAGGATTTCTTAAGCGGGCCGACAGCACAGCTTCACGGCCTCCGGCCCGGCTCCGTTCCCGCGCGGGCCGCTCCGGTCCTGCCGCGGGTGCCGCGAGGCGGTGGCCGGAGCCGCTCCCCCGCCGCCGACGGCGCTCGGCGCGGGTGACCGAACGGTGCTTCTCCGTGATCGGCCTGCCACATCGGTCGCGCAAACGGCCTAGTGGTGCGAGCCTGGGTGGATGAGCTGGGCATCGTGGACGACCACTGGTGTGTACTCCGGGCGCGGAGGAGTGCTCACCGACGAGGTCGGGGTGTTGACCGGGGATCTCACTGTGCACACCACCTGGGCCGGTGGTGAGGCGCGCGTCGCCGTGCAGTACAGCGGCGCGTCCGACTGGTTCACCATGTCGGGCAGTCCCACGCCCTGCGATTCGGAGGACGACAGCCGGAGTCTGCACCAGGCCGTGGTGCAGGCTGTGGAGACGGGCGGCGGCGCCACCGTCCCGGCCGTACCGCACGCGACTTCCTGAAGACCGCCCCTGTTCTGTCCGGCGGATCGGCCGCGGGCCGCACGGGCCGGGCGGGGTGGGCGCGGTGCGCCGCAGGCGGAGGGCCGTCCTCACCATGGGCGCGGGCACCCCCTCGGTGGCGACGGGCAGGGCGGTGACAGGCAGCGCTCGGTCGGGTGTGCCTGCGGGCATGCCCCGGTGGGTGCCGCAGGGATGCGCGCAGACCTCTCAGATCGGCGGCCTCGCTTTCTTGAAGCGCAGCAGGGCGAGCAGTCCGCGCCCGCCTGCTGCGCGTCGGTCCGGAACGGTTCGGCCGCCACGGGGAACCGTCCGCGAATCGGCCGCCGGGGCGGTACCGGAGCGAGGTCTGTGGCGAGGTGGGGGGACCGACGCCGTGTCCTTGGTCGGAACCATGGGCGGATGAGCCGCGGGGAGCGTCGCAAGCGGGGTCCCGGCGACCGCGCGTGCTGCTGTCCAGGGCTCGCATGGAGCGGGTCGCCCCGGACGGAGTGCGGCCGGTCCCGCAGTCGTGCCGGGCCTGTGGGCGCGGTCGACGACACCGTTCTCGGCGGGCCGCGGGGCGGGGCACTCCTCCCTCGCCTCCAGCAACTCGTGTGCCAGGCTGATCCGGTGCCACATGATCTCGTCGGGATCGTCGGCGAGCAGCAGCCGCCCGACCACCTCACGGGCGGTCGGCGACACGGGCCGCGCGGTGACGAACTCGGGGCGCAGGGCCTGTAGATGCGAGCGTTCGCAAGGATCGGGCACGACATCGGCCACGGTCCCCGGGTCGAGGAGGGAGGCGATGGCAGCCGCGCGTCCCCAGGGATCCTCTGTGGTCCGCAGCTGGAGCCCGAGCCGTCTGGTCCGCCAGTTCCGTGGACGCCGGTCCGCTCCTGCGTCCAGCATCGTCCGCAGCGCCGGCGGAATTCGCCCCCTGAGCAGTTCGGGGTGGATCACCGTGAAGTCCCGCAGTTCTTCCGCGAGATAGAGCCAGACGACCGCGCGGTAGCGGTTGAGGTAGAAACGGACCGGAGTGAAGTGGCCCGTGCGGGCGAGGCGGGTGAAGCGCGCCGGGGTGATCGACACGAGCGCCGCGCCTTCCGCTGTGCCCACGGTCCGCACACGATTCCGCAGGACGTCGGGAAAGCCATCGGCAGCGCGCAGCCGGTCGATCTCCTCCTTGGCCACACTCAGCGGGACGCCGTTCGCGCCGCATGCGGCGCGAACCTGTCCCAGTTGGACCGCGAGATCGAATTCACCCCGCTTCAGCTCCAGCGCGCGGGCGGCGCCGCCGCGCGTGAGAGGCCGTCCGGTGGACGGTCCTGAGATGTCCCGCGACGGTGCGGTCTCTGTCTTCCTTGTTCCTTGTGCTGCCATGGCGATCGGCCTCCCCGTGAGATCACGAATACTCTCGGTGACGACCATAGCCCGGCGCGGCACTATCCCGTCCGGCCTGTGGATAACTCCGGCGGCCGGTCCCGGCGCGAGGCCGACCGGATGGGATACTCGCAGGTCAGATGGTGTTTCCGCCGGGTTGCCTGGCCTCGACGTTCAGATGCTCGCCCACACGGTTGACCATCAGCGTCATCTCATAGGCGATCTGGCCGACGTCGGCCTCGGCCTCGCTGAGCACACAGAGGCAACTGCCGTCCCCCGCCGCGGTGACGAACAGCAACGCCTCGTCGAACTCGACCATGGTCTGGCGCGCCCTGCCGGCGCGGAAGTGCCGTCCGGAGCCGCGTGCCAGGGAGTGCAGGCCGGAGGAGACCGCGGCGAGGTGTTCGGCGTCCTCACGGACCAGTCCCGCGCTCGCCCCCGTCACCAGACCGTCGTTGGACAGCACCAGCGCGTGCCTGATGTGCTCGATCCTCTTCGTCAGATCGTCGAGCAGCCAGTCAAGTCCTTTGTCCAGCGGCATGTTTGATCCCTCCCCGTGCACGCGTTCCCCGTGATGCGCGTAAGCCTTTCGTACCACAGAGCACAGGGCAAGGTGTTCCTAGCCCACGGAATCAAGCAGTCTTGCCGTGTACATACGACCGGCATATTCAACAAGGCGGATCAGGACCTCCTTCCCCGAGTCGCGATCGCGGGCGTCACAGAGCACAACGGGTGTTCCGCGGTCCAGATCGAGCGCGCGGGAAACCTCTTGCGCTCCATATCCGCGCGCTCCGGCGAAACAGTTGACCGCAACAACGAAAGGGATCCCGCGGTGCTCGAAGTAGTCGACCGCGGGAAAGCAGTCCACCAGACGCCTCGTGTCGGCGAGGACGACCGCGCCGAGAGCCCCCTGGGACAGGTCGTCCCACAGAAACCAGAAGCGGTCCTGTCCGGGGGTGCCGAAAAGGTACAGGGACAGGCCGGAGCGAATGGTGATACGACCGAAATCCATGGCGACGGTCGTCGTCGTCTTGTGATCGAGACCGCCGGTGTCGTCCACGGCACTGCCGGCCTGACTGAGCTGTTCCTCCGTCCTCAGTGGCCGTATTTCGCTGACCGCCCCGACAAGGGTCGTCTTTCCCACCCCGAAACCGCCCGCAACCAGGATTTTCAAGGCGAGGGCGGTGGTTTCCCCGTCTTCGGCGGGAGGGTTTTCCGAGCTCATCTGTCACTTCTCTCTGAATCGGGCCGGGTCGTTTGTGAGAACTGCGTGCGGCACTGCCGGTTCCAGGGCCGTGAGAGACGCCCACTCTGCTTTCACCCCTCGGGTGCCCGTCGCTCCGACCCTGGCGAGAGGCCGCCGGTGCGCGGAGCGGTCCGGGGACAGGATCGGGCCGTAGGGCTGAAGCGGCGGCTCCGGACACCGATGCCCCGGCACACGGAGGACGGCCCGGCACAGGGAGGACGGTCCGAGGCCGCTACAGGGCGCGCAGACCCGCGATCACCTCCCTGAGAATGCGCTCGTCGGGAAGCTGGGCGGGCGGGACAGGACGGCTGACCGCGACATGGCCTGCCTCCAGGAGGTCCCCGAGGAGTACGCGGACGACGCCCACCGGCAGATCGGCGTCCGCGGCCAGTTCCGCGACCGACTGGGTCTCGTGGCGGCAGAGGTCGAGCAGAGCCCGGTGCTCGGGTCCGAGCAGGGCTTCCTCGGCCGGTCCCGGCCCGTCGGCCGCGATGTCGATCAGCGCGATGAAGTCGAACCGTACGTGCGCGGGCCCCGAAGTGGTCCGTCCTCCGGTCATGGCGTAGGGACGGACGAGCGGGCCGGCCTCGGCGTCGTACCACTGGCTGCCGGGGGTGTCCGTGTCAGTCGACTCGGTCATGGTCTGTCGCCTCGGTGATCTCTCAGGTCGCGGTGACGCGCGGCGGGGTGCGCAGATGTTCGCCTACTCGGGTGACGAGTCGGGCCATCGCATAGGCGATCAGCCCGATGTCGGCGACGACAGAGGTGAGCACGGCGAGGCAGGATCCCTCTCCCGCGGCGGCGACGAAGAGGAAGCCGTCGTCCATCTCCACCATCGTCTGGCGCACTCCCCCGGCGCCGAAGTGGCGTCCCGCCCCTTTGGCGAGGCTGTGGAATCCGGACGCGACGGCGGCGAGGTGCTCCGCGTCCTCACGGGACAGGTCCTGCGAAGCCCCCACCGGCAGTCCGTCGTTGGACAGCACCACCGCGTGGCGGACCTCGCCGCTGTGGCGGACGAGGTCGTCCAGCAGCCAGTCCAGTTCGCCTGAGAAGTGGCCTGTCGCGGGTGTCCGCGCCGTGTGGTGCTCGATCATGCGCTGTCTCCTTCGGTGCCGTGGGCGGGCGCGCCGGGTGCGGGCGGGCCCGAGGGAAAGGTTCCGTACCGGCCACCGCCCTGGGCGGGCGCGCCGGGCGACGCTCCGCCGCCTCGCGCCCAGCCGTTGCGGTAGGCCGTCATACGGTCCCGAACGTGTTCAGGGGTGCGTTCCGGGTTGTCGTCGGGCCCGGCCTGGGTGCTCCGGCCGTTCTGGGTGCCCTGGGCGCTCTCGGCGGTGCGTCCTTCGCGTAGTTGCGGCGCGAGGTTCGCCTGTCTGACGCGGCGTGGGAGTCCGCTGTCGTCGTCGGGCGGCGGCGGGGCGCTGCGCAGTCTCGGTGCCCTGACGGCGGCGGGCGGTCGGCCAGTCGGCCGGGGCGTGATCGCCGGGCGGGGGGCGGGCGCGGGAACGGAGTGACCGTGCGTCGGCGGTACGGGTCGTGCCGCCGGCCGTCCGGGCCGCTCGGTGCTCGGGCCGGATGCCGCGTGCGAGCTTCGGGGGTCCGGGACGGCGCTCTGCAGCAGCGACGTCGGCAGCAGCACCACGGCGGTGGTGCCGCCGTACGGGGACGGCCGCAGATGGACCTTGATCCCGCGGCGTACCGCCAGCCTGCTGACGACGAAGAGGCCGAGCCGCTCGCTGTCGAAGAAGTCGGGCGCCTCGGACTCGCCGAGCCTGCGGTTGGCGTCGGCGAGCAGCTTCTCGCCCATTCCGAGACCGCGGTCCTCGATCTCCAGGGCGTAGCCGTTGCCCACGGGTTCGCCGCTGACGCGCACCTTGGTGTGCGGCGGCGAGAACTGTGCGGCGTTCTCGACGAGTTCGGCCAGCAGATGGGTGACGTCGGCGACCGCCGCGCCGACGATCGCGGTCTCGGGCAGCTGCCGTGCCTCCACGCGCGCGTAGTCCTCGATCTCGGAGACCCCGGCCCGTACGACGCTGGTCAGGGGTACGGGCATGCGCCAGGCGCGGCCGGGGGCGGCGCCGGAGAGGATGATCAGGCTTTCGGCGTGGCGGCGCATACGGGTGGTGAGGTGGTCGAGCCGGAAGAGGTCGCCGAGTTCGTTCGGGTCTTCGGCTCGGCGTTCCATGGCGTCGAGCAGGGTGAGCTGACGGTGCACCAGGACCTGGCTGCGGCGCGCGAGGTTGACGAAGACGCCGGAGATGCTGCCCGCGAGCTCCGCGCGCTCGACGGCCGCACGCAGGGCGGCCCGGTGGACGGTGTCGAGCGCCTCGCCGACCTGGCCGATCTCGTCGTCGGCGGGGCGGCCCAGCGGCGCTTCGGCCTGAATGTCGATCTCCTGGCCGGTGCGCAGTCTGCGCATGGCCTGGGGCAGCCGTCGGCGGGCGATCCCGAGGGCTCTGTTGCGCAGTTGGGTCAGCTCGACGACGAGGCCGCGGCCGATGCGGACGGAGATGATCAGGGAGGCCACGACCGCCGCGAGCCCGAGGACGACAACAGCTCCGGCCGGGGTGAGCAGTCCGTCCTCGACGGGGTCGGTGCTGTGGGCCGCTCGGCGGTGGGCGTCGGTCTGGATGGCCCGCATCCGTTCGGTGACGGCGGTCTGCGCGGTGTCCCAGTCGGGGGCCGCGACGGCTTTCGCCGCCCGGCGGCCCGTGGAGGAGGCGAGCACCTTGTCCTCGGCGGTCTGGAGCCGCCGGTATTCGCTCTGGTTGGCGAACTCTCGCCAGGCACGGCGCTCGGGGCCCCGGAGGTCGGTTGCGGCGGCTACGGTGAGAGTCCTACGGGTTGCCACGGCTCCGGTGAACTGCCGTAGCCGTTGTGCGGTCATCGAGTCGCCGAGTTGTGCCGAGCCGAGGAGTGCGTCCTCCCTGGCGAGCATCTCACCGGCTCGGGCGAATTCCAGGAGGACGCGGGCGCCGGACGCGGGACCGGAGTCATTGGCTCCGGCGACTGCGCCCGAGACGTCGAAGGCGTCGGTGACGACGGCGGTGTACTGCTCATAGGCGGCGTCCCAGGTGGCCCCGCGGCTGAGGACGGCGGTGCGCAGGGTGCGCAGCTTCTCCGCTCGGGTGACGAGTCGTTCGACCCGTGCGGCCACATCGTCCGGGATGCCGTCGGCGGCGGCGACGGTCGTGGTCTCGTCGAGTCGGAGGGCACGGATGGCTTCATCGGTGCGCCGGCCGTCCTGCCGGAGCGCGGCGGCACGCTCCTGCGAGGGTGCCGCCACCTGGCGGACCGCTGACCGCCGTTCGGCCTGGAGCGCGGCTACGACGGTGGCCACGGGTCCGCGCACCTGGGTTTCGAGGCTCTGGAGCTGGCGCAGCCTCGACACGTCCTGAGCGGTGGAGACGGTGGCGAATCCCCAGAGGGCCAGCAGCGAGACCACGGGCACCATCAGAAGGGAGATGACCTTGGCGCGTACGGTTGCTGCACGCGGCAGACGACGCGGGCCCGGTGCGGCCGACGGTCCTGACACATCGCCCTGCCGCGCGCCGCCGTCCCATGCCGCCTGTGCTCCGTGTGGCTCCTGTATCTCCTGTGTCTCCTGGCCGGTGTGTTCGACGGCGGGCCGCCCGGCGTGTGCGCGCCGCCCACGGGGCGGGTTCGGCGGTGTGACGGGCAGGGACGGCGACGCAGGGGCAGCGCCCTGGTCGCTGCGGGGTGTGCGCATGGCCTCCTCGTTCCGGATGCGGGCGGGGGTGACGACGGGGTTCGGCGGGTGGGACGGACTCCCCGGCTCGGGCCGGGTGGGCGGGGCTCGCGGGAGGCGTGGTGGTCCGGCGGTGCGCCGGGGCCACGGCCTGGGCGGTGATCAGGTCCTGGAGGTGGCCGCTGTCGTGGCCGCCGTCGTGGGTGCGGGTCTGTCCGCGGGGGTGGGATTGGTCTCGGACTCGGACTCGGACTCGACCGATGCGTAGACCGCACGCTCCTGCGCCGTCGGGGAGAGCGCGACGAACGCCGCGGTGACGAACAGGTAGGAACCGAGACCGACGGCGAGGGGGAAGATGAACTGCATGGCGGTCGCGCCGGACAGTGCCGTGTCCGCCGTCCGCGCGATCCGCACGCTGACGGCGAGCATGCCGGTGTAGTGCATGCTGCTGACCGCCGCGCCCATGACGAGCGAGGCGACGGCGACCGCGACCGGCGACTTGATGTTGATGGCGGCCCAGAGCGCGACGGTGGCCGCCACCACGGCGATGACGACGGAGAGCGCGACGAGCAGCGGGTCGTAGTCGACGGTGCCGTGCAGCCTCAGAGCGGCCATCCCGAGGTAGTGCATGCTGGCCACGCCGAGGCCCGTGGTGAGACCTCCGACCAGCAGTGCGCCGGGGCGGTTGCTCCCGTACCCGACGCAGAACACTCCGATCCCGACGACCAGCATGGCGACCACAAGACTGAGGATCGTGAGGGGGACGTTGTAGCGGATGTCGGTGCCTCGGACGGCGAACCCGAGCATGGCGACGAAGTGCATCGTCCAGATGCCGGTGCCGATCGCGGAGGCGGCGGTGAGCAGCCAGTTGCGGCGCGATGAGCCCGTGGCGGCGAGCGCGCGCACGGTGCAGCGCAGTCCCAGGGCGGCGCCGATCACAGCCATCACGTATGACAGCACGGGAGTCAGCAAGCCGAAAGATGCGTGGTCCAAGTGTCCCATGGCTCAGGGACGTTATCCCTGGTAGGGGCGCATACCGGAAGTACTTTCGAAAGGTGATGGAATATGACAGAGATACGTTCCTCCGCGATCGCCCAGGGGCCGAACGTGGGCACCGCGCGGTCGTGTACGGCACTAAGGGATCATGGTCGTATGTCCGACGACCACACACGCGTACAGGATTTCTTCAGCGTCCGAGCCGCCGGCTGGGACGCCCGTTTCCCGGACGACGGCCCGGCCTACGCGGCCGCGGTGGCCCGCCTCGGGCTGAGGGGAGGAGACACCGTACTCGACGCGGGCTGCGGAACGGGGCGCGCGCTGTCGCCGTTGAGGTCGGCGGTGGGGGTGCGGGGCACCGTACTCGGTGTGGACCTCACGCCTGCCATGCTGACCGAGGCTGTGCGCGCGGGGCGGGACGGCGGGGCGCGGCTTCTGCTGGCCGATGTCACCCGGTTGCCGTTGCGCGCCGGATCTCTCGACGCTGTGTTCGCCGCGGGGCTGATCGGCCATCTGCCCCGGCCGCAGGCGAATCTGCGGGAGCTTGCGCGGGTGGTGCGCGCGGGCGGGACCCTCGCGTTGTTCCACCCGCTCGGCCGTGCGGCGCTCGCCGCGCGGCAGGGACGACGGCTCACGGACGACGATCTGCGGGCCGAGCCGAACCTGCGACGTCTGCTCGAGGGTTCGGGCTGGCGGATCTCCTCGTACGAGGACGGGGACCGATTTCTCGCGCTGGCGGTACGTCGGAGCTGAGCGGCCCCGGCTCCCAAGCCCCGGCACCGCCGCCTCGGCACACTCGGGACTCGGGACTCGGGACTCGGGAGGAACCCTCTCCTGTCAGAAGCGTGTCGAGGAGTCTCCTGGGCATGTGCCGATAAGCGGCGGAATCCGCTCGTCCGCGGGCTCGCAGGCACCTGAGCCGGGTGGTGCGGCCGATGTCGTGCCGCTGTTTCGGACTGAGGGCCGCGTCGAGCGGGGATACCACGGATGAGCGATCGGCGGCGACTGCCGCCCTGGGGAAGGTGATCCGGGTGTTCAGCAGACTGCACAGGTTCCGCGAGTCCCTCGCCCGCCGCCCGGAGCAGGGACCGGTCATCCCGTCCCCTTCACGAGAGCACAATGTCTTCGAGGCCGCGGCGTCCTATGTCTCCGGATGTGCCGAGGACGATGAGGAACAGATGGACACGGCGGTCACCTGGGTGTCTCCGGAAGCACTGTCCTTCGGGATAAACGAGCTGGCGTGCCGCGCGGTCATCGCTCTCGCGCGGGAGCGGGACGAATCCCCGGAGGCGGTTGCCCGGAGCCTCCTAGGACTGCCCGCGGCCTGACGCCCCTGCCGGACCGGACGCCAGGGCGGACGCAGCGGCGACGCGCCGTGGACATGGGCCCGTGGTGGGAACGGACCGGGGCCGGATTGTGTCCTCTTCGCCGCGGGAGAGCTCTCGACGTCCGGGTTACCCACTGGTTATGGTGCGCCGACAAGCGATCGGGCAGGGACGGGTCGGACGGGGAGGGTGATGTGACCGGGCCGGAAGACGCCGTCGACGACGACGCGCTGTACGTGCTGACCGCCATGCTCCTGACGCCGGCACAGTTCCCGAGTGTGCTCGGGGACGACTTCCCCGCCGTGTGCGAGGTGCTGGGCATCACGCCGTACACCGGGGGGTACGGGATGGTCCTCGGTCAGGACTCCACCGGCGCCCGGTGGACGGTCGTGATCGACGATGTGTCCCTCGTCGCCGTCGCCATCGCGTCCTGGGACTGCGGGATGGAGTACGACCTGTCCCCCGACGAGCGCACGGTCGTGAGCGTGCTCCCCGGCTGGCCACTGGCCCTCGCCGTCGCCGCTCCGGGGGTGCCCGAGCCACATGACCCGGCACCGGAGGAGTGCGACGGCCGGGCTCCCCTCGCACCGCCGGACAGCGGGAGCTGGGGTCCCGCACAGCGGCGGCTGGGTGCGGACGAGATCGCGCTCCACTGGGCGCAGTGGCGGCAGCGGATCGACGACGACACAGTCTTCCCCCGTCCGGACACGCCCGAAGACGATCCGGCCGGTGAGCCCGGACAGGGCCGGCGGGAGGATCCGGACGGTCCGCAGAGACGGGGCGGGGAGGGCGCTCGGCCACCAGAGTCGCATCCGGAGTCGCATCCGGGGCTGCGGCGGGCGCTGGACAGCCTGCGCTCCTATGTGGAATCACCACCGCCGGTGGGCCGCGTCCGGTCCGGCTTCGCGCCGGGCGGCGCGCGTACGCTCCGCGCCGACGGTCCCGGCTGGTCCATGGTCGCCAGGACCGACGACATCGCCTTCTTCCTGCTGGACGAGGAGCCCGGCGAAGTTCTGCCGCTGGGCCGCGGGCCCGAACTGCCGGGATTGCTCGAAGCGCTCGACGGGCTGGCCGTGAAACCGTACTGAGGGCCTGAACCTCCCCGGCCGGACGACGAGGCCCGGATGGGGCATGGCCGCCCATCCGCCACCGGCGGGATCCCGTCTCGCCGAGCACCGGAGCGCCGCTGCCGCAACGGGCCGCGCGGCCCCTTCGGCGAGTCCGAGACGTCACGCCGGACCACGCCGCACGGCTCGGCGGTGGCCGGACCGGTTCCGTATCGGCACGGATGCACCCGGAGCCGCGGCCGATCGCCGATCCGGGAGCGGGAGTCAGCGGCCGATCTCCTTGCGGGAGATCCTCCGGAGCCTGCGGCGCTGGCTGGGGTCGAGCATCAGATACGCCGCCGTGGGCACTCCGAGGACGACCAACAGTGAAAGCCAGAATCCGATCAGCGGCATCAGGAGCAGGCCGACGGCCACTCCCCCGATGATGATCTTCGTTCGTGTCGACATCTCGACGCCTCCTCAGCGCGGCCTCGGCCGTTCCTGCCGGTGGAACGTACGGGCACACTTCACAGTTCCACTATGCGTCGGAACAGTTCCACTATGCGTCGGCGCGCAGTGGTTCGCCGACTCGGTGCATATGGGTCAGGGCCTGCCGGTAGGACTCGATGAGCCCGGTCTCGGTGTACGGGACACCGAGCGAGCGGCAGTGGGCGCGCACGAGCGGCTGGGCGAGCCGGAGGTGCGGGCGCGGCATGCTCGGGAAGAGATGATGTTCGATCTGGTAGTTCAGACCTCCCAGGAGCCAGTCGGTGACCGGGCCGCCGCGGACGTTTCGCGAGGTCAGGACCTGTCGGCGCAGATGACCCCAGCGCTCGCCGCTCTGTTCGTCGGGCATCTCCATGCCCTTGTGGTTCGGGGCGAAGGCCATGCCCAGGTGGAGCCCGAGGATCATCTGGTGGATGAGAGCGAAGAGCACCGCTTGACCCGGCGTCATCGTGGTCAGCAGCAGCGTGGCGTAGGCGATGACATGGGCCAGCAGAAGCCCGCCTTCGACGGCGCGTTCCCGTCCTGACTGTCGGCGGCCGTTCTTCGGTTCCGCGGAGAACACGGCCTGGAATCCGTAGACCTTGAGCGCGATGCCTTCGAGGGTGGTCAGCGGGAAGAACATCCACGCCTGGTGGCGGGTGAGCCAGCGTCGGAAGCCCGCGCGGCCGACGGCCTGCTTCTGTGTGAAGACGACGATGTCGGCGGCGACGTCCGGGTCCTTCTCGAGGTGGTTGGGATGGGCATGGTGGCGGTTGTGCTTGTCGTTCCACCACTCCTGGCTCATGCCGAGCAGCAGATTGGCGTGGATCAGCTGGATGATCCGGTTCTTGCGGCGGTCGCCGGTGATCTGGGCGTGCCCGGCGTCATGGCCGAAGAAGGCGGTACGGGTGGAGAACAGGGCGAGCGGCGGAGCCAGCAGGAGCACCCACCAGGAACCCCCGACGAGGGCCATGCCGGTGATCACACCGGCGATGGCGAGCAGATTGACGATGATGCCGCGGGCGTACCAGCCCCTGCGGTGCTCCAGCAGCCCCTGCTCCTTGACGACGCGCAGCAGCGGCGCGAACTCGCTGCCGGGCTTCCGCTTCTCCTCCCCTCCCTCCTCTCTTCTCTCCTCTCCTCCGGTCGCGGCGGGGGCCGATGAGGGTTCCCTCGCGGGTTCTCCGGTCGCGGCGGGGACCGATGAGGGTTCCCTCGCGGGGGCGGCTGCGGCCTGGGGCATGAGGATCTCCGGTCTGTGGGCCGTGCGCGGACGCGGACGGCGTCCGCGGATCTGCGGGGGTCTGGAAGCGCGGTCGGCGAGAGCCCGGAACCGCGAGGGAGCGCTGACCTGCGCGACTGCGCTGACCTGAGAAAACGTAGATCCGGGGCCCCTTCGCGGACCATGGCGCCACCACCCGGCCCCCGCATGGGGAAACCCCGCCGACCGGGGTGTCGCTGGGTACACCCTCCGGCTCGTACGTACAGGTGTACGTGAGCCGGATCACCGGCCCACGGGCACCGCGAGAGCGCGGGATCCGCTATCCTCGGCGGCTTCCGCCCCGCCAGTAGTCAAATTTGAGGAATGCGGTCATCGCTGTGCACAGACCCTCCGCGGCACCCCCTGCATCCGCCGCCGGAACCCCTCTCGCCGCCTCATCGCCCGACGGCTCCGCCGCAGCCGCCGAGAACACCGCCCCCGAGGACAAGGGCTCCTCCTCGTTCGGCCTTCCGCCCGAAGGGGTCCCGCCGGAGGACTTCTCGTCCGAGGAGTCCTCCGCCGCGCTCGCCCGCTGCTCCGCCGTGTTCGTGCCCGGCGATCCGGCCCGGACCGGCCGTGTGGCGTTCTGGACTCCCGGCGGAGCCTCCCACGGCGGGACCGGTGCCCCGCCCGGCGCTCCGTGGGGTTCCGTCGAAACGCTGACCGTGGTCGCGGACGATCTCCGTCCGCGTCCCGTACCGGCGCGGCTGCTGCCGGTACGGGACGCTCTGCCCGTGCTGACGAGGGCCCGGACGCACCCGGACGCCTCGCCCGCCGCCGCCTTCTGGGGCGCGGCCACCGTGCTCGCCCTGCAACTCGTGGCCCGTGGGCTGCTGTTGCCCGGACTGAGCCCCACCGAACACGACGCCTGGCGGGTGGGACCGCTGACTCCGCGGGACCTGGAGCGGATTCACGCGCTCGCCGCCGCGATGCCTCCGGCGGCCCACGCCGTACCCCTGACCACAGGCTCCGACGCCGGTGGGCCCGGTCCGGACGCCCCCGTACTGCTGCCCCGCCCGGAGCGTCTGCTGCGCTCCTTCCTGGACGCCGTCGCGGACGGGCTGCCGCGTACACCGGCCGCTCGGATCGCGGCGGGCGGCCGGGCGTTCGCGGCGCGGGAACCCGGACAGTTGCGGAACGCCCGTGCCTGGGCGGCGGACATCGCGGCGGGCCACGACGCGGGCGTACGGCTCTCCCTCCGCATCGAACCGACGCGAGCACTGGATCCGATGCCGGCGGTGGATCCGATGCCGGCGCGGGAGCCAATGCCCGGGAAGGAGCCGGCGCTCGCGGCGGAGACCGCGCCGTCAGGTGGACCGGCGCAGGCCAGGAGAGCCGGCCCGGTGGATGAGACCACGGACACGGGACCCGGATTCCGTGCCGTCCTCCAGATGCACAGTGCCGGCGATCCCTCGGTCGTCGCGGACGCCGCCGACGTCTGGGCGAGCGGCGGTCGGACAGCGTCGGCCTTCGGGCCACGTGCCCGGATGGACGCGCTGCTGGCGCTGCGGCGCGCGGCGCGCGCCTGGAGTCCGCTCACTCCCCTGCTGCACGCCGCCGTGCCCGACGCGATCGAACTGGCCGACGACGAGGTCGCCGAACTGCTCGGCGAAGCCGGCCGTACCCTCGCGACGAGCGGTGTCGAGGTGCACTGGCCGAGGGAGATGGCTCAGCGGCTCACCGCGCGTGCCGTGATCCGACCGCCGGGGAACGGTGACGAGGCCGCCGCCGCAGGCGAGTCCGGGCTGCCCTCCTTCCTGTCCGCCGACGCGCTGCTCGCCTTCGACTGGTCGTTCGCGCTCGGTGATCAGCGGCTGTCTCGTGAGGAGCTGGACCGCATCGCCGAGGCGAACCGCCCCGTCGTACGCCTGCGCGACCAGTGGGTGCTCATCGACCCCGAGGAGGTCCGGCGCGCCCACCGGAGCCAGGATCGCAAGCTGTCGCCGGTGGACGCCCTCGGGGCCGTGCTGACCGGCTCGGCCGAGGTCGACGGCCGCCGAGTCGACGTGGAGGCGTCCGGATGGGTGGCGCGGCTGCGGGACCGCCTCGCCGACCCCGAGGGCGGGCCGCAGGAGATCGGCCCGCCCGCCGCGCTCACGGCCACTCTCCGCGAGTATCAGCTGCGCGGACTGAACTGGCTGAACCGGATGACCTCCCTCGGTCTCGGCGGCTGTCTCGCCGACGACATGGGCCTCGGCAAGACCATCACGCTCATCGCGCTCCATCTGCATCGCCAGACCGATGAATCGGCCGCCGGGCCCACCCTCGTCGTCTGCCCGACCTCGCTGATGGGCAACTGGCAGCGGGAGATCGAGAAGTTCGCGCCGGGCACCGCCGTACGCCGGTTCCACGGCGCGTCCCGGGATCTGGAGGGCCTCGCCGACGGGGAGTTCGTCCTCACCACGTACGGAACGATGCGGCTCGACGCCGAGCGGCTCGGCGAGCCGGCGTGGGGCATGGTCGTCGCCGACGAGGCGCAGCACGTCAAGAACCCGTACTCCGCGACGGCTCGGCAGCTGCGCGCCATCGGCGCGAAGGCGAGGGTGGCGCTGACCGGCACCCCCGTCGAGAACAACCTCTCCGAGCTGTGGGCGATCCTCGACTGGACGACCCCCGGCCTGCTCGGCGGACTCGGGACGTTCCGTACGCGGTACGCACGAGCGGTCGAGGACGGCGGCGATCCGGCCGCGGCCCAGCGGCTGGCGGCGCTGGTACGGCCCTTCCTGCTACGACGGCGCAAGTCCGATCCGGGCATCGCTCCGGAGCTGCCGCCGAAGACCGAGACCGACCGGACGGTGTCGCTCACGGTCGAACAGGCCGGTCTGTACGAGGCGGTGGTACGGGAGACCATGGCCGCGATCTCGGAAGCCGACGGCATGGAGCGGCGGGGACTGGTGATGAAGCTGCTCACCGCGCTGAAGCAGATCTGCAACCATCCGGCGCAGTACCTCAAGGAGGAGCGGCCGAGGATCCCGGGGCGCTCGGGCAAGCTGGAGCTGCTCGACGAACTCCTCGACACGATCCTGGCCGAGGACGCGAGTGTGCTGGTCTTCACCCAGTACGTCCGGATGGCGCGGTTGCTGGAGCGGCATCTGGCGGCGCGTGGCGTCCGGACGCAACTGCTGCACGGCGGTACACCGGTCGCCGAGCGGGAGGCGATGGTCAACCGGTTCCAGGAAGGCCGGATTCCGGTCTTCCTGCTGTCGCTGAAGGCCGCGGGCACCGGTCTCAATCTCACGCGTGCCGGTCACGTCGTGCACTTCGACCGCTGGTGGAACCCCGCGGTCGAGGCGCAGGCCACCGATCGTGCGTACCGCATCGGCCAGACCCAGCCGGTGCAGGTCCACCGGCTGATCGCCGAGGGAACCATCGAGGACCGGATCGCCGGAATGCTGGCGCGCAAGAGGGAGCTGGCGGACGCGGTACTCGGCTCGGGCGAGGCCGCGCTGACGGAGCTGACCGACGCCGAGCTGGCGGATCTGGTGGAGCTGCGAGGGGGCGGAGCACGATGAACGGTCGTTTCCACGGACATCATTCAGACGACACCGAGGGCCCAGGGGACGCTGTGGATTCCGGGCGTACGGACGCGTCGGACGGCTACGGCGGGACGGACGGCCACGGCGGGACGGACGGTTACGACGGAGCAGACGGCCACGGCGGTGCGGACGGCCACGACGCGGCGGACGAGAAGACGTTCGCCGCGCAACCTCCGGTCCGGGGCCGGGGCTTCGCCCTCACCTGGTGGGGGCGGACCTGGATCAAGGCGCTGGAGGACACCGCTCTCGACTCCGGGCAGCTCAAGAAGGGCCGCAGACACGCCCGCGAGGGCGCGGTCGGGGCGGTGTCGGTCCGTCCGGGCAGGATCACGGCGGTCGTACGGGACCGGGACGGCACCGGGCACCGCAGCGATGTGCTGTTGCCGCGGCTGAGCGACGCGGAATGGGACCGGTTCCTCGGGACGGCGGTGGACCGGGCGGGGCATATCGCGGCTCTGCTGGACCGGGAGATGCCGCCGCACCTGGTCGAGGACGCGGCCTCGGCGGGTGTCGAACTCCTGCCGGGCATCGGGGATCTGGAACCCGAGTGCGGGTGCGGGGCCTGGGACCTGTGCCCGCACACGGCCGCCCTGTGCTACGAGGTGGCGCGGCTGCTGGACCAGGATCCGTTCGTCCTGCTGCTGATGCGGGGGCGCGGCGAGCGACGGGTGCTGGACGAGTTGCAGGCGCGCAGCGTGGCCCGCGCCGCCGCCTCCGGCACCGCGGGCGCCCCGGCGGAACAGGCGGAACCGGAGGGCGTACCGGCCGACGAGGTGTTCGCGGTGCGGGAGACCCTGCCGCCGCTGCCTCCTCCGCCGCCGCTGCCGGACGAGCCGGGGCAGCCGCCCGCACTGGGCACCGAAGCGGAGCCGGTTCCGGGTGTCGATCCGGACGCGCTGGAGTTCCTGGCCTCGGACGCCGCGGTACGGGCGCACCGGATGCTCGCCGAAGCGCTCGCTGCGGGGCATGAGCGCCGGCCTCCGGAGGCCGAGCTGACGCTGGACCAGGACGCGGTACGGATGGCGGCGTCGGCGCCGGGGCCGGTCGTCTCGAGCCGTCTGGCGGCGGGGACCGGGCGGCAGCGCGCCGAACTGGATCTCGCCGTACGGGCCTGGCTCACGGGCGGTCCGGCCGGGCTGGCGGTGCTCGGCGACGGGTGGACGCCGGAACCGGAGGCGCTCGCACGGGCGGCGGTGGCCCTGGAGGAAGCCTGGGACGCCGGGGAGCGGCCGCGGCTGCGGGCGGCCGGAGCGGGCCGCTGGACGGTGGTGGGCGCGGAGGCCCAGTTGCGCCTGGGCCGGGACGGGCGCTGGTGGCCGTATCGCAGGGAGAAGGGCCGCTGGGCCCCGGCCGGTCCCGGGGACCAGGATCCGGCGGGCGCGCTGGCGGGGCTGCTGAGCGGGAACGGCGAGACGGGCGGAACCGGCTGAGGGGACCGGAATCCCGCGCACGGCCGGGAGTACGCGAACGGCCGGACCGGCAGTACAGGCCGGACCGGCCGGACGAGCATGACCGGCGGGACGGGCGGGACCGGCCGGACGGGCGGGACGCGCTGCAAGGGCCCGAGCGACGGAACGGGCGGGCGAAAGCCGCCGGACCGGACGGGGGCCCCTGCGGTGTACGCCGGGCCACCGCGAGACCCTGTGCCGCACCGACGCCGAGCCGCCGGAGCCCTGGCCACACGGCCGGGGCCGGCCCGCGCCCCCGGTCGTGGCGGGACCCCGCCGCCGCATCGCCGTACGACCGCCGGGTACCGGGGCCGGCCGACGGCCGAGAAGACGGCCGCGCCGAATTTCTCACCAACTCATCCAACTTTCCGGCGAGTTGGAGCATCCCGACTCCGCGCAGCCGTCTTCCGCCCCGGCGTCCGCCGCCGTACGGTGGACCCGCCCGGGCCGGACCGGTCGGGACCGGCTCACGCCTCCCGCCGGACCGGCCCGGGACCAACGGGCCCGGAACGACCGGCCCTCATCGGCCAGTCGGGGGAAGGCCATTCGCCCGCGCTCGCGACACCGGCGAGACCCGCACCGCCGCATCCGCGAGATCGGCGGCCGGCAGGAGATCCTCGGGGCGACCTCCGGCACCGGCCATGGGGTCGCCGCGTTCGCCCCGCTTCTGTCGTCCCCCACCAGGAGAGGCCCCATGGACCGTAGAAGACTGCTCCGGCGTGCCGCCGCCGCGGCGGTGACCATCGGTGCTCTGCCGCCCGCGGGCCGTGCGCGAGCGGCCACCGCCACGCCCCGGCCGGGCGCTCCGGCAGCGGCACCCGGCCGGGCGGGCGTCGATCACCCCTCCGCCCACTGGATGCCGGCGTCCACGTCCAACTACACCGCCTCCCACCGCCCTTCCTCGTACTCCGTCGACTTCGTGGTCGTCCACGTCACGCAGGAGACCTTCGCGGACACGATCAGCATCTTCCAGAATCCGGCGAAGCGGGTGTCCGCCCACTATGTGGTCCGCTCGGCGGACGGCCACGTCGCACAGTGCGTACTGGAGAGCAACGTAGGCTGGCACGCCGGCAATTGGGACTACAACACCCGCAGTATCGGCATCGAGCACGAGGGCTGGGTCGACGAGCCCGCCTACTTCACCCACTCGCTCTACGCGCGGTCGGCGGCGCTCACCGCGTCGATCTGCGATCGCTACGGCATCCCGAAGGACCGTGCGCACATCATCGGCCACCACGAAGTCCCCGGATCCACGCACACCGATCCCGGACCGCACTGGGACTGGGTGCGCTACATCCGTCTCGTCAACTTCGCCTGACCGCGCTCTTGGTCGCACCCTGTAGCCAGAAACGTTTCTGAACATACGTCAACCGCTTGTCGAGCCCGCCCTCCTGGGTCACGATATGGGCCTGGGAGGCCGAGTTGAGAGACGCATGGGTGGCCCTGGAGCCGGGCGCGGATCCGGCGGAGCGTAGCCGCGCACTGCGCAGGGCGTACGACGCGTATCTGACCGCGGGGACGGTCGAACGGCCGGTACGCCCGGTGGTGGCCGCCTCCTGGCGGCGGTCGGCGCGCGCCCGCGTCAGCCCGGAGACCACGGTCGGCGTGGAGCTGGACGAAGACGCGCTCAACGCGTACCGCGAGAATCATCCGCTGGCGCTGGTGATGCCGCTGGTGCGGGAGCTGACGAGCGCGTACGCGACGGACGGCGAACACCTCGTGGCGGTCTGCGACGCGCACGGCCGGCTGCTCTGGGTGGAGGGACCGCTCGCCACCCGCCGCAAGGCCGGCCTGATGAACTTCGTTCCCGGCGCGCGCTGGGCCGAGGCGGTCGCCGGGACGAACGCGCCGGGCACGGCGATCATGGTCGACCGACCGGTGCAGGTCTTCGCGGCCGAGCACTTCTGCCGTGCGGTTCAGGCGTGGACCTGCGCGGCGGCCCCGATCCACGACCCGGCCACCGGCCGGGTCCTCGGTGCGGTGGACATCACCGGCGGGGACCGGCTGGCGCATCCCCACAGCCTCGCCTTCGTGGGCGCCGTCGCGCGGGCCGCCGAGTCACAGCTCGCGCTCCTCGCACCGCCGCCGGCCACGGGGAGCGTACAGCTGACCGCGCTGGGCCGGGATGAAGCGCTGCTGGTCGTGGACGGGCGCAAGACGCGGCTGAGCCGCCGTCACAGCGAGATCCTGGTACTGCTCGCCCACCGTCCCGAGGGCGTCGGCGGCGACGAGCTGCTCACGGAGCTGTACGAGGACGAGTCGGTCACCCCCGTCACCCTCCGGGCGGAACTCTCCCGGCTGCGCGGACTGCTCGGCTCCGAGCTGCTGCGTTCACGGCCGTACCGCCTCGCCGACCGGGTCGACACGGACTTCGACACGGTCTCCCGGCGGCTGGCGTCGGGGGCGGTGACGGGTGCGCTCAGCGCGTACGCCGGGCCACTGCTGCCCGCCTCGCAGGCCCCGGCGGTCGTACGACTCCGCCGCCGCCTGGAGGGCCAGATGCGCGCGGCCCTGATCGCGCGCGGCGATCCGGGGCTGCTCGCGGACTGGGCGTACAGCCCCTGGGGGGAGGACGACCTCCCGGTCTGGCGCGCGCTGGCCTCCGTGCTTCCCTCGTCCCGGCGACCGGCCGCGCTGGCACGTGTCAGGGAGATCGACGCCTGGCAGGGGTCGTGACGGCTTCCGCACGGCTCAGGGCCTATCCGGTGGATCTTGGAGCGGCCGAGCCGCCCACGGACGCGGGCGCCCGGACCGCAGGGCCGGCTCGTTGAAACCCCGGCCCACGAGGTCCGGGAGCGGAGGGCGGAGGGCGGGTAGCAGGGAATCCGGAGCGCGGCGGCCCCCGTCCGGGGAGGCCGCCGTGTCGGCTCCGTGACGCTCCCTCAGCGGAAGGCCGCCACTCCCGTCATGGCCTGTCCGATGACGAGGGTGTGCATCTCGGGGGTGCCCTCGTAGGTGAGTACCGATTCCAGGTTGGCCATGTGCCGGATCACCGGGTACTCCAGCGAGATCCCGTTGGCGCCCAGGATGGTGCGGGCGGTGCGGCAGATCTCCAGGGCCTTGCTCACGTTGTTGAGCTTGCCGACGCTGACCTGTTCGGGCCGCAGCCCCGCGCCGTCCTTCCGGCGGCCGAGGTGCAGGGCCAGCAGGGTGCCGCAGGTCAGCTCGACGGACATGTTCGCCAGCTTCTCCTGGGTGAGCTGGAACCCGGCGATCGGCTTGCCGAACTGCTCGCGCTCTCGCGCGTAGTCGAGGGCCGCGGCCAGCGAGCTGCGCGCGGCTCCCATCGCGCCCCAGACGATGCCGTACCGGGCCTCGTTCAGACAGGACAGCGGCCCGCGCAGCCCGCGCACTTCGGGCAGAACCGCGTCGGCCGGAAGCCTGACCCCGTCCAGGACGAGTTCACTGGTGACCGACGCCCGCAGCGACATCTTGTGCTTGATCAGCGGGGCGGAGAATCCGGGGGTGTCGGTCGGCACCACGAATCCGCGGACGCCGTCCTCGGTCCGCGCCCACACCACGGCGACATCGGCGACGGATCCATTGGTGATCCACATCTTGCGGCCGTCGAGAACCCAGTCCCCGCCGTCGCGTCGGGCGCGGGTGCGCATGCCGGCCGGATCGGATCCCTGGTCGGGCTCGGTCAGACCGAAGCAGCCGATGGCCTCGCCCGCCGCCATCGCGGGCAGCCACCGCTGCTTCTGCTCCTCGCTGCCGTGCTTCCAGATCGCGAACATCGCCAGCGAGCCCTGGACGCTGACCAGTGAGCGGATGCCGGAGTCGCTGGCCTCCAGCTCCAGACAGGCCAGGCCGTAGTCGACCGCGCTCATCCCCGCGCAGCCGTACCCCTCCAGATGCATGCCGAGGAGCCCGAGGCCGCCGAGTTCCCTGGCGAGTTCACGGATCGCGGGGAGTTCGCCGCTCTCGAACCACTCGGCCACATAGGGGTCGACGGCCGAGTCGCAGACCTGGCGGACCGCGGCCCGGACCGCCTTCTCCTCGGGGCTGAGCATGTCGTCGATGCCCGTGAGGTCGAGCGGGTCGATCTTGGTACGGGAGGTGCCGGGGTCGGTGGACATTCGCCTTGCCTTTCGCGCGGGTCGCGTGGATCGGGGGTGGTCGGGGGCCGGGAGGGCCGGGTCAGCGGGTGGCGGGGAGGGGCGCGTCGCCTGGTCCGTCGAGCCAGGCGCGTACGGTCTCGTCGTGCTCGCCCAGGGCCGGCGGCGGCTGCGCCTCGCTCACCAGGCCGGTGGAGTACGTCACCGGGTGCCTGGGGGCGGGCGTCCCGCCCCCGGCCGGAGCGACGGTGGGCGACAGGCCCAGTTCCTCGGCGAGGGCGAACCCGTCGGTGACGGCGCCGACCTTTCCGGCCGGTACGCCCGCGGAGGTGAGCCGCGCCTGCCAGACCGCGCCGTCGTCCCCCGCGAGGCGCTCCTCCAGCGCGGCCACGAGTTCCTCGCGGTGGCCGACCCGGACGGCGTTGGTGGAGAAGCGCGGGTCTTCCGCGAGTTCCGGCACGCCGAGCACGGTGGCCAGCCGGGTGAACTGGCCGTCGTTGCCGCAGGCGACGGCCAGCAGCCCGTCGCGGCAGCGGAGGGTCTCGTACGGGGCGATGGACGGATGCCGGTTGCCCATGCGTGCCGGTGGGCGGCCGGTCTCCAGGGTGCTCTGGGCCTGGTTGACCAGGGAGCCGAGGAGGCTGGAGAGGAGATTGACCTCGACCCGGCAGCCGCGTCCCGTGCGTTTCCGGTCCGTCAGGGCCGCGAGCACGCCGATCGCGGCGTCCTTGCCGGTGAGCACGTCGACCAGGGCCACCCCGGCCTTCGTCGGGTCGCCGTCCGGGTCGCCGGTGATGCTCATCAGGCCGCCGACGGCCTGCACGATGAAGTCGTAGCCCAGCAGTCCCGCGCCCGCGCCGCTGCCGAAGCCGGTGATGGAGCAGTACACGACTTTGGGGTTGGCCGCCGAGACCTCCTCGTAGCCCAGGCCCAGCCGGTCCAGCGAACCCGTGCGGAAGTTCTCCACCACGACATCGGCGCGGCGGGCCAGCTCCCGCGCGAGGGCGCGGTCGGTTCCGTCGGCCAGATCCAGGGTGATCCCCAGCTTGGAACGGTTGACGCTCTCGAAGTAGGTGGTGGACGTCGCCGACCACGGCGGCCCCCAGGAACGGGTGTCGTCGCCGGAGCCGGGCCGTTCCACCTTGACGACCGTCGCGCCGAGGTCCGCCAGCGTCATGGTGCACAGCGGACCGGCCAGCACCCGGCTGAAGTCCGCGACCAGCAGCCCCTCCAGCGGTCCGCCGCCGACGCCCGGGTTCCCGTCCGGCCGCGGGTCCTGTCCCCTGTACCGCGTCATGCCCTGCCTCCCGTCTCCGGGGCCGCCCGGTCGGGAGTCACGACGGTGATCGGGGCGCTTGCCGCCGGTGTCGGGACGGCCGTGGGGGCGTCGGTCCGCGGATCGCGGCCCGCTTCGGCAGGGGGCGCGGCGACGCGGCTCGCCTCCGTGGACGTCGCCGCACCGGGGCGTGTCTCGGCAGGGGGGACGGCAGGGGGCATCCGGAGGTCCTTCCATGGCGGGTCGGCCGATGGTCACGAAGTTAGACGTGATCAGACATCGAATTCCCTGGATGATGCATCCGAAGATCAGTGAAACTTATACGAAGTGCACCGTATTCGCCCCCAGGAGCCCCAGGGAGGGACCATGCCCGCGCTCGACGAACTCGTACGTCTCCTGGGCTCCGATCTCGAACCCGTCACCCCTGCCGTACCCCCGTACCGGGAGATCACCGGCGTCCATGTCAGCGAGCTGACCGATCCGACGCCCTATCTCGCGGGCGGCGAGCTGCTGCTCACCACCGGCATGGGGCTGACCGGGCAGACGGCGCAGGCCCGGGCGTACACGGCCCGGCTGGCGGCCCATGGCGTCGCCGCGCTCGGCATCGGCCTGGGCCCGGTCCACAAAGCCGTCCCGAAGGTGCTGGCAGCCGCCTGCGAGAGCGCCGGGCTGCCGCTGCTCGCCATTCCCGCGCCCACCCCGTTCCTCACCGTCGCCCGCACCTACTGGTCGCTGACCGCCGCGGTCGGCCGGGAGGAACTGAGCGCGGCGCTCGGCGCCCACCGTGACCTGGTGCGGTCGGCCGCCGGGCCCGATCCCGTACGCGCGGTGGTGCGCACTCTGGCCGACGCCGTCGAGGGATGGGCGGCCCAGCTGACCCCCCAGGGGGAAGTGGTGGCGGTCTGGCCACGCGAGCACGGGGCGAGTGCCCGGCGGATCACGGCGGAGGTCGCCCGGCTGCGCGTGGCAGGCCCGCACTCGTCCGCGACCTTTCCCCTCGGCTCCGATGACGTCGTGCTGCAGCCGCTGACCGGACGCGGGCGGCTGAGCGGTTTCGTCGCCACCGGCTGTCCGCGCCCCATGAAGGCGCCGGACCGGCAGCTCGTGCTGACGGCGTGCGCTCTGCTGGCTCTGCAGAGCGAACAGCGGCGGCGCGGTGTCACCGCCGCGCGCACCGCACGGGCGTGCGTGGCCCGGCTGCTGCTGAGCGGCCACCTCGACGCGGCCCGCGCGCTCGCCGCCGAACTCGGTCTGCCCGCGATCGCCCCACGGGTGCGGCCGCTGGGGCTCGCGGGACTCGCCGACGACCCCGACGGCGTGTTCGACGTCCTCGAACACGCGACGGCCGGGGAGGGGTCCGCGGCCACCGGGGGCGGGCAGCGGATCCTGGCGGTGTCCGAACCGGACGTGCTCTGGGCGCTGGCCGGACCGGACGACGCGGAGACCGTGCGGGCCGCCGTCCGGCGGATGACCGCTGAAGACCCCCTCGGGATGCGGGCCGTCCTGGGCCCCGAGACCTCCCTGGCCGAACTGCACCGGCAACTGCCGCTGCTCCGGCGCACTCTGGCGGCCACCGCGCCCGGCGACCTGCGCGACCTGGCCGCCTATGGCGCGCCCGCCGCGCCCGGCCTGGACGCGCTCCTGGCGTACCGCCGCAGCGATCTGGTCGGGGCGGTAGCCGCGTATCTGCGCCATCGGGGCAACTGGGAACGCGCCGCCGCCGACCTCGGCGTCCACCGCAACACCCTCCGCCACCGCATGGGCACCGCCACCCGGCTGCTGGACGCCGACCTGGACGACCCCGACACGGCGAGCCGCGTCTGGCTGGCGCTGCGGGAGAACGGCCTCGCCTGACCGGGCCGGACCCTGGCCTGCCGACGAGGGGACCGGTGTCCGCGCACACCCGGTCGGCATCGAGACGAACGCCGGACTCGCCGGGACCGGTAGGCCGCCCTCACCCCGGCATGGCCGGGTGGGAGAACCCCGGCGGTGACGGCGAGTGGATCGCCACCGTCCGCTGCGCGGAGGCCGAGGGGACGGCCCCGATTCCGTACGCTCCCGGACGCCGTGGAAGCGGAACCCTGAGCGCCGGGATCCCTACGGGTCCTGGACGCATGCCGGGTCCGGGACGGACACCGGGTCCGATGCACCCGTCCGGTCCGAGGAGTTCGCCGCACGCCGCCGGGTCGCGGGCTGGTGGCGCGGCGAGACCTCGCATGGCCGACGATCAGGTCGTCTCCGATGGATCAGGCCGGGTTGGTGAGCGGGGTCTGGTGCCGTGGATCGCAGGGGCGGAGGAGGGAGCCCATGCGGTGGGGGCACCTCCCGGGCTGCCAAGCCCAGGATGGGGGTACCTCCCGCGCCGCCAGACCCACGATGGGGGCACCTCCCGGGCCGCCAGGCCCAGGATGGGGGCACCTCCCGGGCCGTCAGACCCAGGGGGAAGGTCCCAGGCCACACGAGCCCAGCAAGATCCATCAGAAGCGGCCTAGGCCACCCGGTGTCAGATGACAGCCCTTCAGGAGCGACGGCGTGCGGTGCGTCCGGCACACCGCGGCCATCCGCTGCGGGGCTGACGGAGTGAGTACGGGCGCCCAATCGCCCGTACAGTCCAACACCCCCTCAACCAGCCACTCCAGCAAGCCACTTACGACCGCGTCGGCCGCCGTCCGGGCTCCGCGCGGCCCCTCGGATGCGCCCACTCGGCCCTCTCCCACCCCCTCCCCCACGTGTCCGAAATGACAGATAAAGGGATTATCGGACTGTCCATCCATGGACCGGCCTCTCAGCCGATGTCTCAGAGATAGGGAATGACATGACCACGCGCAACATCGCCATGACAGCCGCAGTCGCGGCCGCCGCGGCGCTCGTCGCCACAGGCGTCACCTACGCCTCGGCAGACGCCGCGCCCGTCGCGGACCCGGTCGCGGCTCCGATCGCGGTCCCCGCGGCCCCGGCGGCCCCCGCGCCGGCCCCTGCCGCTGCCCCCCAGGCAGCCCCCGCGGGCAGCGACGGAGGCTCCCGCAAGGAAGAAGAGCGCGAGCACGGCAAGGAAAAGGAACACGGCAAGGAGCACAAGGAGCACAAGCGTAAGCACTTCCACCACCACCGCCACCACCATCACCACCACCGCCACCACGAGGGGCGGATCGACTTCAACGAGCGGACCTACTCCGCCCACCCCGGCGGCTGCATCACCGTCGTCAGCGGCCTCGGCGCCAAGACCTTCAACATCCGCAACAACAGCCACCGGACCGTCGAGGTCTTCCGGGGCGCCACCTGCGACAACGGCGCCCCCCTCGCCACCGTCGGCCCCTGGAGCTCCAGCAACGGCGTCATGCCCCACCAGCACAACCACCACCACGGCAAGGAAGGCAAGGAGGGCAAGGAAGGTAACGACGACGGCGGTATCCACGTCCGCCACGGCGTCGTCGGCAGCTTCCGCGTCATCCACGAGCACCGCCACCACCACCACGAGCGCCGCCACCACCACCACGGGCGCCATCATCACCACCACCACGGCGACCACCACGAGGAGGGCCGCCACGAGGAGGGCCACCACGACGAGGGCGGCCACCACGAGGGCGGCCACCACGAGGGCGGCCACCACGAGGAGGACTACGGCAGGTAATCACACCGGCAGCGACGACAACAGCCACAACATGGAGACCCCGGCCCGCCGCAATCGGGCCGGGGTCTCCGGCATGAGAACCCCCGAGACAGACAACCACCACACCAGGGAAAGCACCACCCGAACAGCCCCCACCCCGGTGCCCCCGCCACATCACCCCACCGAACCAACGCCGACCGCGTCCCGGCCCGCCGCGGCCGCGGGGCGGGCGCCGTCCCGACCGGTCCCCTGCGTCCAACGGGCGTGCGCGGCGGGAGCCGCCGCGCACCACGTCCCACCTTCCGTGACTACGCCAGGGGTCCGGGACCCCCGACACCGGCGCCCGACGGCCCGTTCCGCGCCCGGTCGAGAAGGGCGCGGGCCCGGAGCAGTACGGGTCGATCGATCATCTGGCCGTCGTGAACCGCCACGGAACCGTCCGGTGCCGCCTCGATGACACGGCGGGCCCATGCGAGATCCTCCTCCGACGGGCTGAAGCCCTCGTTCGCGTCCGGAACCTGGGAGGGGTGAATGCACAGCTTGCCGGTGAAGCCGAGGGTCACCGCGTGTTCGATGTCGGCCCGCAGGGCGCTCGGGTCCCCCAGCGCGGTGGTCACTCCGTCGATCGGCGCGCCGCGGCCCGCCGCGGCGGCGGCGAGGACGAGTGCGGATCGCGCGTACCGAAGGGCCTCGTGCGACGTGTGCCGGATGCCCAGCTGAGTGGCGAGGTCGACGCTGCCGAACGCGGGGCGCACCACCGACGCGGCGGCGCACACCGACACCGCCCCGGCGACCCCGGCGGCTGTCTCGATCAGCGGGACGATTCCCGTGCCGGCGGGCAGTCTCCGTGCCACGGCGTCCAGTTCAGCCGCGTCCTCCGCTTTGGGCACCATCACGGCGGCGGCTCTCCCGGCGACCATCGCCAGGTCGTCCCCGTGCCACGGGGTGCCGGCGGCGTTGATCCTCACCACCGCCCGGTGCCCCTGGTCCAGCCACGCGCGGACCTCTTCCCTGGCCTCGTTCTTCCGGTCCGGACCGACGGCGTCCTCCAGGTCGAGGATGACGGCGTCGGCCCCGCCGGCCGCTGCCTTGCCGAACCGGTCCGGCCGGTGTCCCGGCACGAACAGGAACGTCCGCGCCACCGCCAACGCGTCGCCCGGATCGCGGATCTCGTTCACCAGTTCGCTCCTCACAACACTCGCTTCTCACAGCACACGGCGGGGCGCGGGGCCCGTGGTCAGGGTCGGTCGAGGCTCCGCAGCGAGCCCGTGGCGGTCTGCCGTCCGTGGGCGTCCCGCACGCCGGTGGTCATCGCTTCCCCGTCCCGGACGGCCGTGACCACCATGCCCTGGTGGTCGAAGAGCGGTGACCTCAGCCGGTACTCGAAGAGCTGATCGCCCTGGCACCCCCGGGCCCGGGCCGCTTCCGCCATGGCGAGGGCCTGGAGCGGCCCGTGGACGAGCAGGCCGGGGTAGCCCTCGACATCGCGCGCGTAGTCGCGGTCGTAGTGGATGCGGTGGCCGTTGTAGGTGAGCGCCGAGAACCGGAACAGCAGGGTCGGGGAGATTCCGACGGCCCATTCGCCGTCGGCGACCGCCGCGGTCGCACCTGCGGCCGCGGTCGGATCCGACGCTCCTCCGCCCGTCGGCTCCGCCGGGCGTTCCGCCGCCGCGACGGCTTCGCGGTAGACGATGTCCTGCTCCTCGTCGACCACCACGCGACCGTCCTGAAGCACCTGATGCCCCACCACGACGATCGTCAGGGGCCCCGATCGGCCCTGCTTCTCCTGGACGGACAGCACTCTCGTACGTCTGGTGGCCGCTTCGCCGCAGCGCAGCGCTCCCCGGACACGGACCCGCCCACCGGCCCACATCCGGCGTCGGCCCGGTCCGGGCGGTGCGGGAACGGTCCCCCGGACGGGATGCCCGTCCGGGCCGAGATCGGCTTGCGCGGGCCGGTCGAGCAGATAGATCCAGTGCCAGAGAGGCGGCAGGCCCTCGCCGCCCTCCAGGTCGGGTACCGGAACGTCCAGGAGCGCGCCCAGAGCCCGCGCCGGGCCGGGCAACAGGATTTCGGTCCGTTCGACGACCTCGTTCACGCGGACGCCTCCTTCGTCTGCCGGGGCGCGAGGCCCAGTTCGGCGCGTACCGCCTCCGTGTGCGCGCCAAGCGCGGGCACCGGACCCATGGCGGGTTCCCATCCGGCCGACTCGACCGGGGGGAGCAGGGCGCTCATGACTCCGCCGGGTGTGTCCACCGGACGCCAGCGGTCGCGGGCCTCGAGTTGCGGATGCCGGGTGAACTGCTCCGGGGTGCGCAGCCGGGCGTTGGCGATGCCGGCCTTCTCCAGTAGTTCGACGACCTGTTCGGCGGTGCGGTCGGCGAATGCGCCTTCCACGACGGGGGTCAGGGCGTCGTCGTTCTCCACCCGGTCGGTGTTGGTCAGGAAGCGGGGATCCTCGACCAGGTCCGGGCGGTTGAGCACCTCGCGGCAGAGAACAGCCCATTCACGGTCGTTCTGAACTCCCAGGAACACCTCGCCGTCCTGGGCCCGGTAGGGACCGTAGGGCGCGATGGAGGCGTGCCGAGCCGCGGTCCTGCGGGGCGGTTCCTCGCCGTAGCGGGAGAAGTACGCCGGCTGGCTCATCCACTCTCCCAGCGCGTCGATCATCGCCACATGCAGGTCGGCGCCCCCGCCGGTTCGCTCCCGGTCGTACAGGGCCGTCAGGATGCCGGTGTAGGCGTACATGCCGGTGGCGATGTCGGCGATGGAGATCCCGGCCTTCGACGGCGCCTCGGGCGTGCCGGTCGTCATCAGCAGCCCGGTCTCGCACTGCACCAGGAGGTCGTATGCCTTCTTGGACCGGTAAGGACCCTCCGGGCCGTACCCCGAGATCGAGCAGTGGATCAGCTCGGGCCGGGCGGCCCGCAGGGTGGCGGCGTCGAGGCCCAGGCGCTCGACCGCACCGGGGATCAGATTCTGCACGAAGACGTCAGCCCGCTCCACGAGCGCGTCGAGCACGGCCCGGTCGGAGGGGTCCTTGATGTCGAGTGCGACGCTCTCCTTGCCCCGGTTGAGCCATACGAAGTAACTCGACTGGCCGTGCACGGTGCGGTCGTATCCGCGGGCGAAGTCGCCCGCCCCCGGCCGCTCGATCTTGATGACCCGCGCGCCGAGGTCGGCGAGTTGGCGGGTGGCGAACGGCGCGGCCACGGCCTGCTCAAGAGCGACGACGGTGATGCCTTCGAGAGGGTGGCGCATGGGTGCCTTCCTTGGTCGGCCGGTTCGGGCGGGGTCGGAAGGCGTCGCACCCGGCGGGACGCCGGCCGTTCCCGCTCTTGCCTTCGGGTTCCATCATGAGCGCTTATGACGCCTCGCGTGAAATACCGATTCATCATGCCTGCCATGCATCGGCAGGATGGCCCGTGCGTGCGGATACGCGGGCGACTCCAGCTCGATCCCGCCGCGCAGCACCCGGGATGGCCCGTGCGCGCGGGTGCGCCGACGGTGGAACCGGCTGGGCCGCCCCGCGCGCAGGGCGGTCCACACACCCGCCGTACCCGGCGCGCCGCAGCATCGCTACGGACCGGGACGTCGCTGCGGACCGGATGTGTCAGGCGTCCTCGGCCGACGGGCTCGGCGTGTGCAGGTGCGCGGAGGGCCACTTGCCCTGGCGTACGGCCGCCTCGATCTGGCGGATCAGCTCCTGCGCGACGGCCTCGGCGGCGGGCGGTGTGCGCCTGATTCTCGGCGTCCCGAGGACGATCGGACGCCATACGTCCGGTTCGCACAGCGGCGCGGCGCTCAAGGAGCCGTCGGCGACGTCCTCGGCGATGCCCACTCCGGGCAGGATCGTCCAGCCATGACCGGCCATCACGAGTTGCTTCTGCACCCGCAGGGAGTTGGTCTGGACGGCGATGTCCAGGTCGACCTCGGCGCGAGCCGCCGCCGCGTCGACCAGGGTGCGCAGGGCGTGGCCGGAGGCGGGCATGACGAAGGGGTGCGCGGCGACCTCCGCGAAGGGGACCGGGCTCTCGGCCCGCAGGCCCTCCTCGGCCGGTGCGACCGCCCAGAGGTTCTCGCGCAGCAGCGGATGCGCGTTGAGCGAGGGGGTGTCCGCCAGGTTGTACAGCAGACTCAGATCGAGATCCCCGTCGTCGAGCCACTGCTGGAGATGGCCGGAGTACGCGGTGAACAGACGCAGTTCGATGCCGGGATGCTCCTTGGCCAGTGCGGAGACCAGGGGTTCCGCCAGCAGGTCGGTCGCGCTTTCGAGCAGGCCCACGGTGACGATGCCGGTCAGTACGCCCGGCGTGGGCTGAACCTCCACGCGGGCCCGTTCCAGTTCGTTCAGGGCGCGCCGAGCGCGTTCGACCATCGTGGCGCCCGCCTCGGTGGGACGCATTCCCTGCCGGGTCCGCTCGAAGAGGGCGACGCCGAGTTCATGCTCCAGGGCGCGGATCTGCCGGGTGACCGCAGGCTGGACCAGATGCAGCGCTTCCGCCGCCCTGGTGACGCTGCCGACCTCGGCCACCGTGATGAGCGCCTTGAGCTGCTTGATGTCCACGCCTGCGCTCCCGACCATCCCCACACGGCATGGGGACATCACCAATGACTATTTCACTCGCACTGCCATGAGAGTCCATGATGGCACTGAGTCCAGCATACGAGGCCGTCAGGATCGCCCCGCGCCGTACGGAAACCGCGCGCGGCTCCCTACCCGGCCCACTTCCCGGAGGTCTCCCCATGACCGAACCACCGCTCCTTCGCAGCGCGGGCATCGGTTCCGGATGGCCGCCGCCGGTTCCGCCCGCACGGTCGGAACACGGAGCCGTCCACACGGATACGGCGTACGGGGTCCGCGCCACAGCGGTCTGCGCCACAGGAGTCCGCGCCCCGCACACGCACGCCGGGAAGCCGAGGCCGTGCGCCCCTTCCACCGGTGGACGCGGCGGGGACCGGTGGCGTACGGACGCCTCCGCACCGTCTGCCTCCGGCCGGAACGTCGTGGCCGGGACGTCCTGGCCGGGCCGTAAGACAGCGCGACCGGGCGCGCCGTCACCGGGCCGCTCCGGCCGCCCGCCGGCCCGTCCAGCGGTACCCAGCGACATCGAGCGAGGAGCTTCAGCATGAGCACGACCGACATCCTGTCCGAGGACGAGCAGTTCATCGTGGGCACGGTGCGCGATTTCGTCGACAGGGACGTCAAACCCCTCGTACAGGAACTCGAGCACGCGAACACCTACCCCGAGGCCCTGATCGAGCGGATGAAGGACCTCGGAGTCTTCGGGCTCGCCGTCCCGGAGGAGTACGGCGGCAATCCGGTCTCCACACCGTGCTACGTGCTCATCACTGAAGAACTCGCCCGCGGCTGGATGAGCCTGGCGGGGGCGATGGGCGGTCACACCGTGGTGGCGAAACTGCTGCTGCTCTTCGGCACCGAGGAGCAGAAGCGCCGCTACCTCCCGCGCATGGCCACGGGTGAGGTCCGGGCGACCATGGCGCTGACCGAGCCGGGCGGCGGCTCCGACCTCCAGGCCATGCGCACCGTCGCCCGCAAGGACGCCGAAGGCTATGTGATCAACGGCTCGAAGACCTGGATCACCAACTCCCGGCGGTCCCAGCTGATCGCCCTGCTGTGCAAGACCGACCCCGATGCCACCCCCGCGCACAAGGGCATCTCCATCCTCCTGGTCGAGCACGGCCCCGGCCTCACGGTCTCCCGTGACCTGCCCAAGCTGGGCTACAAGGGCGTCGAGAGCTGCGAGCTGTCCTTCGAGGACTACCGCGCGCCCTCCGACGCCGTCCTCGGCGGCGCCGAAGGCGCGGGGTTCGCCCAGATGATGAAGGGCCTGGAGACCGGACGGCTCCAGGTCGCCGCCCGCGCGCTCGGCGTCGGCCGGGCAGCCCTGGAGGACTCGCTGGCGTACGCGCAGGAGCGTGAGACGTTCGGCACGCCGATCTGGCAGCACCAGTCGATCGGCAACTACCTCGCGGACATGGCCACATCGCTGACGGCCGCGCGCCAACTCACGCTCCACGCCGCGCGTGAGGCCGACGCGGGCCGCCGGGTCGACATGGAGGCGGGGATGGCCAAGCTCTTCGCCTCCGAGACCGCGATGCAGATCGCGCTCAACGCGGTCCGCATCCACGGCGGTTACGGGTACTCCACCGAGTTCGACGTGGAACGGTACTTCCGCGACGCGCCGCTGATGATCGTCGGCGAGGGCACCAATGAGATCCAGCGCAACGTGATCGTGCGCCAGCTCGTCAAGCGGGGCGGTCTCGACGCCTGAGAACCCGGTGCGGTCCGGCCGCACGGGTCCGGGTCCGGCCGCCGGGAGGCCGGACCCGGGAACGCGGGGGTACGTGGACAGGCGGCAACCGCCCTGAGAGGGACCGTGCGCGGCGCGGGGAGACCCGGCCGGGCGCGGGCACGGCGGGCGGGCGGGCGCCGGACTCCGCCCCGAGCGCCCTCGTCCGCCGTGGCGGGGGCCGGTCCGCACCCGGCCCCCGCCACAGACGGAGCGGCCCGCCGAGGGGCACGCCACCGAACCGGACGGCCCGGACGAGGGCCGCCCCGGCACAGCCGTGGGAAGCAGCGGCCCAGCCGTGGTGAAGCAGTAGTGAAGTCGCCTGAAGTCGTAGTGACCAGGTCATGTTCGAGGAAGCGCTAGGAGATGTCCCGATGGCGAACATCGTCGTCTGTGTGAAGTACGTTCCGGATGCCACCGCCGACCGGCGCTTCGCCGGTGATCTGGCCGTGGACCGCGACGGGGTCGACGGTCTGCTGTCCGAGCTCGACGAGTACGCCGTCGAGCAGGCCGTCCGGATCTCCGAGGAGTCGGACGGCACGGAGGTCACCGTGCTGACGATCGGCCCGGAGGACGCCAAGGAAGCGCTGCGCAAGGCGCTGGCGATGGGAGCCGACAGGGCCGTCCACATCACGGACGACGACCTGCGCGGCACCGATGTGATGGGAACCGGGCTGGTGCTCGCCAGGGCCGTGGAGAAGGCGGGCTTCGACCTGGTCATCACCGGTATGGCCTCGACCGACGGCGGCATGGGCGTTCTTCCGGCGATCCTGGCCGAGCGGCTGCGCGTCCCGCAGCTCACCCTCCTGTCCGAAATCGAGGTGGAGGTCGAGAACGGCACCGTCACCGGCCGCCGCGACGGCGACAGCGCGAGCGAGCGGGTCCGGGCGTCCCTGCCCGCGCTGGTGTCCGTCACGGATCAGTCGGGCGAGGCCCGCTACCCGTCCTTCAAGGGCATCATGGCCGCCAAGAAGAAGCCGTTGGAGACCTGGGGTCTCGCGGATCTGAAGATCGAGGCGGACGACGTCGGCTTCCGGGGCGCCCGGACCGTGGTCGATTCGGTGGCCCAGCGCCCGCCCCGTACCGCCGGCGTCGTTCTCGCCGACGAGGGCGACGGCGGCAGGCGGCTGGCCGAGTTCCTGGCCGAGCGCAAGTTCATCTGAGCCCCGGCCGCACCTCAACCGCCCCCAGACCCCTCGCGATCGCTGGAGAATTCCCATGGCTGAAGTCCTCGTCCACGTCGACCACGCGGACGGCGTCGTCCGCAAGCCCACCCTTGAACTGCTGACCCTGGCGCGGCGTCTCGGCGAACCCGTCGCCGTCGCCCTCGGCGCCGGAGCCGAGGCGACCGCGGCCGTGCTCGCGCGGCACGGCGCGGTCAGGGTTCTGGTCGCCGACGCCCCCGAGTTCGCCGGATATCCGGTGGTACCGAAGGTGGACGCGCTCCAGGCCGCGTACGCGACCGTGTCCCCGGCGGCCGTGCTCGTGCCGTCCTCCGCCGAGGGCAAGGAGATCGCGGCCCGCCTCGCGGTCCGTATCGAATCCGGCATCATCACCGACGCCGTCGATCTGGAGGCGGGCGACGAAGGACCGGTGGCGACGCAGTCGGTGTTCGCCGCGTCCTTCACCGTCAAGTCCCGTGTCTCCAAGGGCACTCCGGTCATCACGGTCAAGCCGAACTCGGCTCCGGTGGAGCCCGCGCCGGTCGAGGTCGCCGTCGAGACGCTCGCCGTCGCCTTCACGGAACCGGCCACGAGCGCCGAGGTCCTCTCGCGCGCCCTGCGCGAGCCGACCGGCCGCCCCGAGCTGGCCGACGCCGCGATCGTGGTCTCCGGCGGACGCGGCGTCGGCGACGCCGAGGGCTTCCGCGTGATCGAAGCGCTCGCGGACTCCCTCGGGGCCGCCGTCGGGGCATCCCGCGCGGCCGTCGACGCGGGCTGGTACCCGCACTCCCACCAAGTGGGCCAGACCGGCAAGTCGGTCTCCCCGCAGCTCTACATCGCCGCCGGCATCTCGGGCGCGATCCAGCACCGGGCCGGTATGCAGACCTCGAAGACCATCGTGGCCGTCAACAAGGACGCCGAGGCCCCGATCTTCGACCTCGTCGACCTCGGAGTGGTCGGCGATCTGTTCCAGGTCGTCCCGCGGCTGACCGAGGAGATCGAGTCCCGCAAGGGCTGACGGCAGGGAACACCGGTCCGGCAGGCTCCTTCCCGAGCCCGCCGGACCGGAGGGTCAGCTCTTTCTCGGACGTCCATGACGCGACCGCGTCCGGGCGGGAGGCCCTTCTCCCGCACAGGCCGCGCGTCCCGCTTCCCCGCTTCCCCCGCTCCTCGGCCACGCGGGCGCACACCGCGTCCGGAGAGACCCTCGAACGGCCGGGACCGTCAAGCCTTGGCCGCCTGCTGGATCCGCACCATGTTGCCCGAAGGGTCGCGGAAAGCGCTGTCGCGCGGGCCCCAGGGCTGGTCGACGGGCTCCTGGAGGACCTCGGCCCCGGACGCCCGTACCCGCTCGAAGGCCGCGTCGAGATCGTCGGTGCTGAAGACGGTCATCGGCAGGACGCCCTTGGTGAGCAGTTCCTGCAGCGCGTCGCCGTCGGCCTGGGAACGGCCCGCATGCGGTTCCGAGAGCACGATTTCGAGGTCCGGCTGAGTCGTGCTGCCGAGGGTGACCCAGCGGAATCCGCCGGAGGCGACGTCATTGCGCACGTCGAGGCCGAGGGCGTCACGGTAGAAGGCGAGCGACTCGTCCACGTCGTTGACGGTGATGTGGCAGTACTGGAGTGCGATGTTCATGCCGCCCACGTTAGGCGGCGCCGGAGCGGCCCGCTTCTTCAATCCTGCTCGGCGGATTCCTCGCCGGGCGGGTGCGCACCTTGGCCACGCACGCGGGCATCGCCGCCACGGCGGGGTGCTCACGGGCACGGTAGGAACTCGGCGTCTCCCCCACGATCTCGGTGAACCGCGAGCTGAACGAGCCGAGCGAGGTACAGCCGACCGCCATGCACGCGTCGGTCACGCTCATGCCCCCGCGCAGCAGCGCCATCGCCCGCTCGATCCGGCGGGTCATGAGATAGCCGTACGGCGTCTCGCCGTAGGCCGCCCGGAACCGCCGCGAGAAGTGCGCCGACGACATGAGCGCACGGCGGGCCATCGTCGGCACATCGAGCGGCCGCGCGTACTCCCGGTCGATCAGGTCCCGCGCTCGGCGCAGATGCGCGAGATCGGCGAGGTCTTCCGGAGTCATGGAACGACGCTACCAGCCTGTTCGAGCGGAGCCTCGCCGCAGGCGGCGGCAGGGCCGCACCGAACCGCCGGTGCCGCCCACACACCGGGGCTACGACCGGCGGCGGGGCTTGCCGCCCTGGGAACCCTTGGACCTGCCGGACCCGCCAGACCCCTTGGAGCCCTTGGACCCCTTGGAACCTTGGGAACCCTTGGATCCGCCCGAGCCGTTGCGGTGGCCCTGGCCGGCCGGCTTGCGGGCCGCCGGTTTCCGCCGGGCACCGCCGGCGCGCTCGCCCTTCGGCTGCGGCGGAGTCGGCGGGCGGCCTCGGGTGCTGTTGACGGTCCGCCCTCGGACGATCCCGATGAACTGCTCCACCAGGTCGGTGGTCTCGTTCTCGGGCCAGGAGAGCGCGACACGCGATTGAGGGGCGTCCGCGACGGGCCGGTAGGTGAGGTCCCTGCGGTGGTGCAGGCGGGCGAGTGACTGCGGGACCACGAGCAGTCCCACTCCCGCCGCCACCAGTTGGACGGCGTCCCCGGTGGTGGCGGGGCGTTCGTTCGCGGGCCGTCCCGGCCGGTCCTCCCAGTCGAGGGTGTCGTCGAGGGGGTGCAGCACGATCTCATCGGCCAGGTCTTCGGCGGACACCTCGTCGACCGCCGCCACGATGTGGTCCTTCGGGACCACGACCACCGTCGTCTCGGTGTAGAGGGGGATCGCGCTCAGATCCGTACGGTCGACGGGGAGACGTACGAAACCCGCGTCGGCGCCGCCGCCCCGCAGCACTGCGGGCGCTTCGTCGGCGGACACCGCGACAAGGGTCAGGGGGACCTCTGGAAGCCGCTCGTTCCAGATCCGCACCCACTTGGTGGGCGTCACCCCCGGAACATAGGCGAGCCGGAACGAAGGGGGTGCTTCCGAGAATGTCACCGGGCCAGGCTACCGGCCGTGGTCGGAGGTGGCACACACGCTCGATACCCTTGACATCATGACGTCGCACCAGACCTCCCAGACCATGAAGCCCGCCACCGCGGCGAAGAAGCTGGGTGTGTACCTCCAGGCCACCCCCGCGGAGTTCCAGGAGGGTGTCGTCTCGCGCAGCGAGCTCAGCGCGTTCCAGGCCGATCCGCCCGAGTGGCTCCAGGAGCTGCGGCGCAACGGGCCGCATCCCCGGCCGGTCGTCGCGGCGAAGCTGGGCGTCTCCATCGCCGGTCTCGCGCGCGGCGGAGTCACCGACGCCCTGACCACGGAGCAGATCGACGCGCTGAAGAGGGACCTGCCCGAGTGGCTGCGTAAGGAACGCGCCACTCAGGCCGAGGTGCGCAGGGAAGCGGTACGCATCAAGGAGAAGCACGCCGCGCAGGCCGAGAAGCACGCTGCGGAGGCGGCCGACCGGAGCGGCGGATCACGCTCCTGACCCCGTTCCGGCGGTGGCGCGGGGCACAGGCGCGCCCGCTCCCGCGGGGGCGAACAGGAACCGCACCCGGCCGACGCTGTGGTCACGCAGGCCGTGAATCGGTCTCACAGAGCGCGAACAGTCGAATCTCCACCCCATAGGCGGCGGCGATCCGACTGTTCGGCGTGCTCGGCGACGCGCAGACGCTGCTCAGCCACTGGTGGCTGCGGACCCACCGGTACGGCCCGGCCGAGTGGGTGCTACGGGCGGTGACCATCGCCCGCCTCCCACCGTGGCGCGGTCACTGACACCTCACCGGTACGGGCCGCACCACCTCCGAACCCGAGGGGAGTCCGCCGCGCCGACATACCGCCGCGCCGACATACCGCCACACCGATACGCCGCCGTGCCGGTGCGGACCGGCCTCCGAATCGGCTACCGAACCGGGCCACGGCCGCCCAGCGGCGCCGTTCGGTGAGATGGACCGGATCCCCTTGCCGCGCAACCGGGTCAAGGCCCTGGGCGACGGCGGCAGGTCGACTGTTCGACGACTGTGTCCATACAGACGACTGTGTCCATACAAGGGTTCAAGAAGCCGTGTGTCTATTTTGTCCCCATGAATGGTTCTCTGCGTCTGGCGGAGGTCGTCGGGCGGCCATTACTCGGGCAGCACCAGGAAGCCGTCGGACGGCTGTCGGACGTCATCGTGCGGCTGCGAGGGCAGGAGTATCCGCTGGTGATCGGGGTGGTGGGGAGACTCGGCCGACGCGAGGTCTTCCTTCCCGCGGACCAGGTGGCCCGGTTCAGCGCCGAACACGTGACGTTGACGAGCGGGCGGATGGATGTACGGGCGTTCGGCCGTCGCGAGGGTGAGGTGCTGCTGCGAGCGGACGTGCTGAGGCATCGGCTGGTCGATGTGCGGGAGGCCGAGTTCGTCCGCGTGTACGACGTGCTGCTGGAGCCCGCCGCCGAGGGGTGGGCGGTGACCCGCGTCCTCACCCGTCGCCGCCGGCCCCGATGGCTGCGGCGACGGCACGGGGCCGCAGCCGGTGGGCAGGAGGCGGGCTGGCGGGACTGGAAGTCGTTCGAGCCGCTGATCGGTCACACCCCCACGATGGCGGGCAGGCGGGTTCTGGGCAGGCTGGGACGGCTGAGGCCCGCGGGCATCGCGGATCTGCTGGAAGAGGCGAGCCGGGCCGAGTCGCGGGAGATCCTTCGGGCGGTCGGCGCGGATCCGGAGTTGGAGGCCGATGTCTTCGAGGAGTTGGAACCCGACGCGCAGGCCCGGCTGTTCCGTGACTGGTCGGACGAGGAGGTGGCGGCGGTGCTGGGGCGGATGCGCGCCGACGACGCCGCCGACGCCATCGGCGGACTGCCCCAGGAGCGGCGTCGGGCCGTTCTGGACGCCCTGACCGCCAAGCAGCGGCTGCGGGTGCTCACGCTGCTCGGCTTCCACCCCTCCAGCGCCGGCGGGCTGATGTCCCTCGACGCGCTCACCGCCCCCGCCGATCGCACGGCGGGTCAGGCGCTCCAGGCGGTGAGGGGTGCCCTTTCGCTCCAGCCGGAGGCCCTGAACAGCTTCTTCGTCACACGGGAGGGGAACCGGCTGGTCGGCGTCGTTCCGCTGGTCGCCCTCGTACAGGCCGACGCCTCCGTCAGGCTGGGGGATCTGGCGGACGCCGACCCAGTGCGCGTCGGGCCGGACACCGACGTCGAGGACGTCGCCCTGCTGATGACGGACCACAATCTGCTGGTCGTCCCGGTCGTCGACGGCAGCGACGAGATCCTCGGGGTGATCACCGTCGACGACGTGCTCGAAGTCATCGTGCCCCGGGACTGGCGGCAGCGGGCCCGCGCCCCACGCCCCAACCCGCACCCGAACCCCCCGAGCCCCGGACCGCCCGCACCCCCGGCGTCCGCGTGAGCCCCGACGCCACGCCTCCCGACGGCGAACGGCCCCCGCGACGCCCGGTCCCACCACGTCCCGCCGACGGCGAAGCCGTACCCGGCCCCCCGCCCCCCGCCCGTCCTGCGGACGGATCCGCCACCACGCCGGGCCACGCTCCCGAGCCGACGGACAAGCAGGCGAAGAAGCCGGAGAAGCAGAAGAAGCAGAAGAAGGCAGAGAAGGCGGGAAAGCCAGGGAAGGCCGAGCCACGCCCACCCGGTGCCCGTCCTCGCCCGACGCCCCCGCCCGCAGGAAGGGGAGCACGGAAAGAACCCACACCTCACGAGAAACCGCCCGCGCCGCCCTCCCGAGGACCCCGCCCCGCCGCGACGTCCGTGAGCACGGGCGAGGCGGAGGAGGAGATCCGCGGGGCGCTCGGCCGGGTGCCCGTCGGCGGCACGGAGGGCGGCCGCGACCTGCGGCGGCGCGTGCTCACCATGCTCGCGGTCACCGGACCGGGACTGATCGTGATGGTGGGCGACAACGACGCCGGAGGAGTCGCCACCTACGCCCAGGCCGGACAGGACTACGGCTACTCCCTGCTGTGGGTCCTGCTCCTGCTGATCCCGGTCCTCATGGTGAACCAGGAGATGGTGGTACGCCTCGGTGCCGTCACCGGAGTCGGCCACGCACGGCTGATCATGGAACGCTTCGGCCGGTTCTGGGGCTGGTTCAGCGTCGGCGACCTGTTCGTCCTCAACTTCCTCACCCTCGTCACCGAGTTCATCGGCATCTCGCTGGCCGCGTCCTATCTGGGAGTCTCCCGTTACGCGGCCGTTCCCCTGGCCGCGGTCCTGCTGATCGCGGTCACCACGGGCGGGGCCTTCCACCGCTGGGAACGGTCGATGTTCCTCTTCATCACGGTCAGCCTGCTGATCATCCCGTTGACCCTGCTGTCCCGGCCCCGCTGGGGACAGGCCGCCCACGACTTCGTCGTCCCCGGCGTCCAGGGCGGCGTCACCGGCGACGCCGTCCTCCTGATCATCGCCGTCGTCGGCACCACCGTCGCCCCCTGGCAGCTGTTCTTCCAGCAGTCCAACGTCATCGACAAACGCATCACCCCCCGCTTCATCGCCTACGAACGCGCCGACACCTTCCTCGGCTCCCTCGTCGTCGTGGCAGGCGCCGCCGCGCTGATGATGGTCGCCGACTACGCCGTCCGCGGCACCCCGGCACAGGGCCGCTTCACCGACGCGGCCGGAGTCGCCCACGCCCTCGGCGAGCACAGCCACGTACTCGGGGTCATGTTCGCCGTCATCCTGCTGGACGCCAGTATCATCGGCGCCGCCGCCGTCACGCTCGCCACCAGCTACGCCTTCGGCGACGTCTTCCATATCCAGCACTCCCTGCGCCGCGGCTTCCGCGAGGCCAGGCCGTTCTACCTGTCGTACAGTCTCCTCGTCGTCGCCGCGGCCTCCGTCGTCCTCATCCCCGGCGCCCCTCTCGGCGTCATCACCGAGGCCGTCCAAGCCCTGGCCGGCCTCCTGCTCCCCTCCGCCGCCGTCTTCCTCCTGCTGCTGTGCAACGACCCCGACGTCCTCGGCCCCTGGGTCAACCCGCGCTGGCTCAACATCCTCGCCGGCCTCATCATCGCCGTGCTGCTCCTGCTCTCCGGCACCCTCATGACCTCGACGCTCTTCCCGCACCTCGACGCCGGCCGGATCCTCCTCTGGCTCACGGGAGCGCTCGTCGCGGCTCTGGTCGCCGTGACCGCGTCCACCGCGCGGCGCCGCCCCGCCCGCCGGAGGGTTCCCGCCATGACGCCCGCGGAGAAGGCCGCCTGGCGCATGTCTCCGCTGACCCTCCTCCAGCCGGCGCGATGGTCAGCGGGACGGCGAGCCGGGATGATCCTCCTGCGCTGCTATCTGCTCCTCGGCGCCCTGCTGCTGCTCGTCAAGGCCGTCCGCCTCGGCACCGGGTGATCCGGGGCCGGGCGCCCGTTCCCGAGCGGCCCGCACCAGCACTTCCGCCACCTCGTGCGGCACCCCCAGCCGGCTGGTCAGCCACGCCACCCCGTAGCCGTGCCGGGCGAGCACCCACGCCTCCTCGACACGGACCGGGTTCCCACCGTCCCCACCGGCCGTCCGCCGAATCCCGGACGCCGGAAACCCCTCCAGACCCCGACGGGAGAACCACTCCCCGCCCGGATCCCTCACCACCACCCGCCCATGACGCGCCTTGAACCGCCCCTCCAGGACCAGAAACGCCCACACCAGGCACCCCAGGGCCACGACCGCCGCCGTCGCGACGCCCGCACCGGGACGGGACGGCGCGGGCACCACGAACGCCACCAGCTCGGCTGTGACCGCCAGCGCCGCCACCAGCAGCACCACGGGACCACCCCGGAGCCGGCGCGTCCTCACCACAGCCACCTCCTCACTTCCATCATCACCCCGCACCCCCGACGCGCGGACCGGAACCACCCGCCCCGGCAGCCGAACCCGAGCCACCGGCCGGAGGCTCGGAGACTCGGGAGTTCAGAGGCCCGGCCTCACCCCGGGCCCCCTTCCGGGTTCACTCGGCCACACCCCTCACGCGGATACCGCCCGGACACGCAGGGGCTCCGGGATCAGCCCGTTGCCGGCTTTCCGGCGCGTCCGTGCCATGCCCACTCGGGGTGCGGCCGGGCGGCCCCGGTGCCGTTCTCGCTACCAGGTGTGCGCGACGTCCACCACCACCTGCTCGCCGAACTGGAGCACCCGGAACGGCAGTCTGGCGCGGACGCCCAGGCCGACCTGGGTCTGCCCTTCGAGGCTCGCGCCGAACTTGGTGTCCTTGAAGGTCCGGTACCCGGTGAGGTTCACACCCGGTAGCGGCTGCTTGGCCCGAGCGGCGTAGACGGGCTTGCCGGTGGCCGGGTCGTAGCTCGGGGCGTTCACATGGATCTGCAGGATGGCACCGCCGGCGACGGGGATCCTCTCGCCGGAGCCGTCCTGATAGAAGGCGCTGACGTAGCCGACGTGGTAGCCGACCTTGCCGGAGGCGCCGCCGATGTCGAAGACCATGCGGTCGTAGCAGGTGTTCCGACCGGTCCTGATGTTCCTCAACGGCTCGGCCACCGCGTCGGCGGCCGACTTGGTCCCGCTTCCCCACACGGTGGAACACGCCGCCGCTGAAGCGGCCCCGTCCACCTGTCCGGTCACCGCGCCCGCTGTTCCGGCCGTGCCCGCCAGTGCGGCGCCCGTCAGCACCAGGGCCGCAGAAACCGTTCCTAACCTTCGCATGATGTGCCTCCAGAAGTTCGAGTTCGGACTGCTGTGAAGGGGCGGCGCCCCTTCCGCGATCTCCCCTTTCCGTCAGGCCGTTCGGCGGCATCCGTACCTGTGCGCAATTCGGTGAGACGGGGACCGGGCGGCCCCGCGGTGAGCGGTCGGAACCGGCGCTCCGGTGAGGTCGCGCCTCACGTACGTACGTGATACGCGTGTGCTCCCCGGTACTCCTTCGAGGCTTCGCGACCGGTGCGCGGCCGTGCGGGAGCGGTCGTGGTCGCGACGCCCGCAAGTCCGCAGTCGCCAATCCAGACGACGGAACCGGGTGAAAAGTTGCGCTGAACCGCACGATTCACATGATCGCTCCCGCAAATCCGTGGAACGCGCCCTTCCCACACGCGCGTCGGCGTCCGCGGCGGGCAACCCGACCACCCGGCAGCGGCAGCAGCGCCACGCCCGCGTTCGACCGGGCAGGACCACACCGGCCTTCGCGGGCCGACGGACCCGGATCCCTCCGGGTCCCACTCACCCGGTGTACCGTCCGTCAACTCCGGGCCGGTGCATGTCACTCCCCCACTCCGCCGACACGGACGAGGGCCGGGAGCACCGGGAATCGGCGGTCACCGTGACAGCCGACGGGACACACGGGGGAGCGCCGGGCCCGGCCGTCGCGGGGAGGAGGCGCGTCACACCCCTTCCCCGGAACTCCCGTCGTTCCGACTACCGCCCGTGCGCTTCCCTTCGGCGGCAGCGGAGGAGGCCACTTGCGAAGCGTCAACGCAGTGTGGTGACTTGACTACCCATCGTTGCCACCGGCTTCGCGGAGGAACCCATGCGTACGGTCCACAACCCCGGAAAGGCGGTCTCGGCGTGACCCACTCCACCGAGGACCGGCGCACGGACCGCGACTCCTCCACCGCGCCCCCGGTCCGCGCGGGGCTGGCGGAGACCATCCGCTTCGTCGCCACCCACACCCTGCCCGTCTTCGCCCGCGGGGTCGCCAACCCCCGGTTCAAGGTGGTGTCCCTGTACGCGCGTCTGAACCAGCCCCGCTGGTCCAACGCGACCCTGCGTGCGATAAGGGCCCGCCACCGCGGCGCACCCGTCCGGGTCCGCGCGCTCTCCGGCGACATGCTCGTCCTCTTCGACCAGGCCGACATCAGGCGGTTCTTCGAGGAACCCGTGATGACCCTCGCCATGGACGCGGACGACAAGTTCAACAGCCTCTCCGTCTTCGAGCCCACCGGCGTCATCTGCTCGCACGGCGCACAGCGCGAGGACCGGCGGCGCGTCAACGACGAGGCGCTCGCCGCCGAGGAGCCGGTGCATCCGTCCTGTGCGGAGTTCCAGGGCGTCGTCGAGGAGGAGTGCCGACGGCTCGTCTCGGGCGGCTTCCTCGACTTCCCCCGCGTCTGGAGGACGATGACCCGCGTCTCGCGGCGGGTGGTCCTGGGCGACCGGGCGGCCGACGACGAGGAACTCACCGACTGGCTCATCACCCTGCGAGGCCGGGCCAACTGGATGGGTTGGAGCAGGCCCACGGCCAACAAGGCCCTGTACGCCAGGGCCGAGGCCAGGATCGCCCGGTACGCGGCCGACGCGCCCGCGCACACCCTGGCCGCTCGCGCGCTGGCCGTCCCCTCCCCCGAGGGCACCGATCCGCTGGGCCAGACCCACCACTGGCTGCTCGGCGTCGACCTGGCCGCCCCCGTCGTCGCCCGCACCCTGCTCCTCCTCGCCCTGCACCCGGCCGAACAGGACGTCGCCCACGCCGAGGCCGCCGGCCGTGTTCCAGGGCTGCCGCGTCTGCGGACCTGCCTCCGGGAGTCCGTACGGCTGTACCCGATCGTTCCGGACCTGGTACGGGTCACCCGCGCCGAGACGGTGTGGCGCGGGGTGCGCTTCCCGGCCGGTACCGACGTCCTGGTCCCCATCGGCTTCCACCAGCGCGACCCGCACCGGGTGCCCGGCGGCGATCTCTTCGCACCGGGCCGCTGGCTCGCGCCCGGCGCGGACCGGGACTTGAGCATGGGCCCCTTCAGCCACGGCGGCGCCCGCTGTCCCGGGGAGCGGATCGCGCTGCTGCTGACCTCGATGGTCTGCGCCGAGGTCCTGCGCGGCCACCGCCTCGCCGGTGCGCGTCCTGCCCTCGACGTGGGGCGTCCGCTGCCCGGAATCGTGGACACGGCCGGCATCCGGCTCCGGCTCGTCCCCCGGTAGGCCGTCCCGTCGAGCCGCCGCACGGTACGCGCACGACCTCGAACCCGACGTCCCCGACACCCGCGAGCACATGGACACCGAACTCGCCGCCTTCCGCGGCCCGGTGACCGGTACCCGCTTCTTCACCCTCCACGACCGCTGAGGAACCCGCATGACCGACACCACCTCCCGCCAAGCCTCCGGCGCCGCCGGGTCCCCGCCCGAAGGGCCCCCGCCCGAAGGGCCCCGGCCGCGGGGAGTGCCGAATCCGCTGCCCGAGGCGGCCCCCGCCACCGGGGGTCCTCGGCCTTTCGGTCCGCCCTCTCTCGTCGAGCGCCTGGAGTCCGCGGCTTTCGCCGGAATCAACCAGAGCCGCGAATGGTGGGAGCTGCCCACCTTCCTCGGGCTGATGAACGTGAAGGTCCTCCGCTCCGACCTGCGCCGCGAGAACCTGCACGACACTTTCGGCGCGGGCGGCGAGCGTCCCCGCCGCCCCACCCCGCGCCTGGCCCCCCACCGCTCGTACGACGGTTCCGGATACGACCCGTACGACGAGGACATGGGCCGGGTCGGCACCCGTCTCGACCGCAACGCCCCTCTCCACATGGCGTTTCCGGACTCCGACGCGGAGCTGATGGAACCGAGCCCCCGTGAGGTGAGCCGACGGGTCCTGGCCCGCCGCGAGTTCACTCCGGCGACCTCGCTCAATCTGCTCGCGGCGGCCTGGATCCAGTTCCAGAACCACGGCTGGGCCAACCACGGCGACAACGCGGAGGCGGAGCCCTTCACCGTTCCCCTCGCCGCGGACGACGACTGGGCCGAGTGCCCGATGCGGGTCAACCGCACCCGCCCCGACGCGGTCTCCCACACCACACCCGACGCCCCGCCCACGTACGAGAACACCGTCACCCACTGGTGGGACGGTTCCCAGATCTACGGTTCCGACGAGAAGCGCTGCCGCTCGCTGCGCACCGGGGAGCGGGGCCGGCTGCGGCTGGAGAACGGCCGACTGCCCTCGGACACCCGGCCGGGACTCTCCTGTCTGGACGCGACCGGTTTCAACGGCGACTACTGGGCCGGTCTCTCCCTGCTCCACACACTCTTCGCCAAGGAGCACAACGCGATCTGCGATCTGATCGCCGCCGAGCACCCCACCTGGGACGACGAACGGCTCTTCCACACGGCCCGGCTCGTCAACACCGCCCTCATGGCCAAGATCCACACCGTGGAGTGGACACCGGGGATCCTCGACAGTCCGGTGGCTCGCCACTCCATGAACGCCAACTGGTACGGGCTCCTGCCCCGGTGGGTGACCAAACGCTTCGGACGCCTCACCTCGAGCGAGGCGCTCGGTGGCATCCTGGGCTCACCGACGGACCACCACGGGGCACCCTTCTCGATGACGGAGGAGTTCGTCTCGGCGTACCGTCTGCACCCGTTGATCCCCGACGAGATCACGATCCGCGACCACCACAAGGGCACCGTCCGGGAGGTCGTCGGCTTCGACGACATGCAGGGCACGACCACCCGCGACGCGATCGACGCGTACGGGATGAGCGACCTGTTCCACACCTTCGGAACCGCTCACCCCGGCGCGCTGGTCCTGCACAACCACCCCGACGCACTGCGCACGCTGAGGCGGCTCTCCGGTGAGCACATCGACCTGGCGACCGTCGACATCCTGCGCGACCGGGAGCGCGGCATCCCCCGTTACAACGCCTTCCGGCGGATGCTCCGCAAGCGCCCGGTCGCCTCCTTCGAGGAGCTGACCGGCGGGCATCCCGACGACACCCCGCTCCTGCGGGAGCTGTACGACGGCCGCCTCGATCGCGTCGACACCCTGGTCGGCAATCTCGCGGAGCCCCGGCCGGACGGTTTCGGGTTCAGCGACACCCTCTTCCGGATCTTCGTCCTGATGGCCAGCCGCCGCCTCAAGAGCGATCGCTTCTTCACCACGGACTACCGGCCCGAGATCTACACCGCCGAGGGTCTGCGCTGGATCGACCGCAACTCCATGGTCACCGTCCTGCTGCGACACCACCCCGAACTGGCCCCCGCTCTCGACGGGGTCGCCAACGCCTTCACCCCCTGGAAGGAACCGTGAGCGAACCTCATGGGTGACGTCCCCGGACGCCGGTTCGACAGCCGGGGCGACGGACAGTGAAGGTTCCGTCCCCGTCGGGTTCCGGCTCCGCGGGCCTCGAGGACGTCGAAGTGTCTCCGCCGACACCGCGGTCGGCTCCGCACCGGCGGAGCGAGACGGTCTGCGCGGCGGTGCCGGTGGGGCGGAGGCTCTGCGCCTTGGCCCGGACCGCGGCGAGGTGTACGCCCAAGGGCCGGGGCACACAGGTCTCTCGTTCATGGTGACCGCCTGTTCCCATCAGCCCAACTCCGGTCAGCACAACGCCTGATGGCCGGTGCCGACCTATGGCCCGTACCGCCGCCACACCCCGGCGGCTCACCGTCCGGGCGGCGCCCGGACGCCTCGGACTTCATCATGGGCTCTCACCCGCCGAGTGCGTGGCGGGGTACCGGGCCGCAGGCGTCCATGGCGCGGTGACGTAGAGTCCGTTCACCGGACACCCGACACACCCAACAGGAGTTGTTATGCCCCAGGTGGAGAACACCGATCTCAAGAGCGCGTACGCCGACAAGGTCCGTGGCGACCTGGAAGAGAACACGGTCGAACAGGATCGTGTCCGTGCGGACATCGCCACGCTGCAGGAGCAGCTGGCCGTGCTGGAGCAGGACCACGAGCTGCTGCGGAGCATGAACGCCGCGCTCGGCGGCGGGAAGAACGCTCCCGCGGCAGGAAGGAGCACGCCAGGAAAGGCCCGCGCGAAGAAGGCCGCGGCGAAGAAAGCGACGGTGAAGAAGGCGACGGCGAGCAGGCCCGCCGCGAAGCCCGCCGCAAAGGTCGCGGAGAAGCCCGCGGAGAAGGCCGCTTCGAAGAAGCCGGCGAAGAAGCCCGCGAAGACGGTGCCGGCGGCGAGGTCGGCGGCCGACAAGGCGGCGCCGGAGAAGGGCCCGGCACTCACCGACCTGATCCACCGTCACCTCGTCGCGCAGTCGGAGCCCCGCACGGCACGCGAGATCGCCCGTGCCCTCGCGGACGCCCACCCCGAGCGCAACACCAGCGACAACCTCGTGCGCACCACCACCGAGCGTCTGGTGGCGCGTGGCCGGGCGGAGCGGGCCAAGCAGGGCATCACGGTGTACTACACGGCTGTAGCCGCGGCCACCGCGCCGACCGCCGCCACGGCGGAGACCGGTGCCGACGCCTGACGGCAAAGGCGAGAAGCGGTCACGGCCGCCGGGAGGGCCGGACTCTCCGGCGATTCCCCGCGGTCGTCGCAACACGTGGTTGTGTTGATCAGGCCGTGAGCAGTTCATGCAGGCGCTCGGCTGGGGTTCCCAGCCGAGCGTTTCGCACAGACGGGCGGCCGTCCGGCTCGGGGCCCGCGGTGCCGGGTCGGCACGGGTCCCCGCACACGCCGCCCGGTCTCCTTGGTCCGGGGGCTCCCTCGGGGCGCGGGCCGTTCAGTACGCGCTCACCAGCGTCGTGTCGACGCCCAGGTCCCCGACGGGCCCCGCCCCGCCCGGGTCCCCGAGGGGTGTGTCGCGGCCGGGCAGCGGTTCGGCGAAGAAGGCGACGGAGTCCGCGAGGAAGACCGCCCTGCTCTCGTCGGAGCGGGCCTTCCGGTCGGGGTAGATCGCCTCGACCGGGCACTCGGGCTCGCAGGCGCCGCAGTCGATGCACTCGTTGGTGTTGATGTAGCTCTTGCGATCCCCGACGTAGATGCAGTCGACGGGGCAGACGTCCAGGCAGGCTCGGTCGGTGACGTCGATGCACTGCGCGCCGATGACATAGGCCATGGCGGTACCTCCGATCGGTGGTTCAGACGGTTTCGGTGGAGTGGCCGGGGAAGAGGGAGAGTCCGGGGTCGAGTCGGACGGCGGCGTTGTTCACCGCGGTCGCCACCTCGCCGAAGCCGACCGACATCAGCCGGACCTTGCCCTCGTACTCGGTGATGTCCCCGGCCGCGTAGACACGTTCGAGGTTGGTGCGCATCCGGGTGTCGACGACGACGGACCGGCGGCGCAGCTCGAGACCCCAGGCGGCGAGGGGGCCGAGATTGCTGACGAAGCCGAGCGCGGCGACGACGCTGTCGACGGCGAACACCCGTGGCTCGGCGTCGCCCCGCACCCTGACCAGGGCCCGCCGGAGCACACCGTTGCCGGTGAGGGCCTCCACCTCGGCGTTGGTGACGATGCGTACACCGCTTCCGGTGACGGCGGCGACGCCTGCCGCGTGGGCGCGGAAGGCATCCCGGCGGTGCACCAGGGTCACCGAGCGGGCGATCGGCTGAAGGGTGAGCGCCCAGTCCACGGCGCTGTCCCCGCCGCCGACGACGAGAACGTCCTGACCGCGGTAGGCGGCCGGGTCGGGTACGAAGTAGCTCAGGCCGCGGCCCAGGAACTCCTCACCGGCGGGCAGCGGCCGGGGGGTGAACGTGCCGATGCCGCCGGTGAGCACCACGGCACCGGCGTCGACGAGCTGACCGTCGGCGAGCGTGACCTGCGGTCGGCCCGCCGGGCAGTGCCGCAGTGCGACCGCCTGCCGTCCCAGCAGGAACCGCGGGTCGTAGGTCTGGGCCTGGGCGAGCAGCGCGGTGACGAAATCGCGCCCGCGGACGCCCGGCAGGCCGGCGACGTCGCGGATCTCCTTCTCCGGGTAGAGCGCGGCGACCTGCCCGCCGGGTTCGGGGAGGGCGTCGACGACGACCGTCCGCAGGCCGCGGAAGCCGGCGCAGTAGGCGCCGTACAGGCCGGCCGGGCCTGCGCCGACGACGAGGATGTCTGTGGTGATGGGGGCTGCGGGCATGCCGACCTCCGTCGGTCACGGATGGGGATGGGGAGTGGACGGATGTCGTCCAGGCGGTGTGTGCGCTCCGCACGTTAGGCGGCCGGTGTCTCCGCGCCGTGTGTCCGGGACCGCTCAGCGGAACCGCCGGTGAAGTCCGGACCGGGGTTCGGTCAGCGGACCGCCGCCCTTGGGGGGGGACGATCCCGGTGATGCACTTCCCCCGTATCCGGGTCGCACGGCGGCCGGGAGGTATCCGAAGGGAGCGCTCATGAGCGTACAGAGCGGGGACGAGGCCACTCCCCCGCGCCGCCTCGCCTCACGGCCGGGAAGACTGCCCGGCCGGCAGGACTGGTCGAGCTGGCCGCACTACCAGGCCGCCGCCTCGGGATTCCGCGGCTACTGGTACCCGGTGCTGTACTCCTCGCAGGTCACGGGCAAGCCCCGGCAGATCACACTGCTCGGCGAGAAGATCGTGCTGATCCGCGACAACGGAACCGTCCATGCGCTCAAGGACCGGTGCCCGCACCGGGGCGTGCCGCTGAGCGAGGGCAATCAGCAGTTTCCGGGCACCCTCTCGTGCCCGTACCACGGCTGGACGTTCGATCTGCGGACCGGTGATCTGCTGGCCGCGATCACCGACGGTCCGGCCTCCCCGATCTGCGGCAAGGTCACCCAGCCGACGTACGAGGTCGCCGAACGCCTCGGCATGGTGTGGGTCTTCGTCGGCGACGGCGAGAAGGCCCCGCCGATCGACGGGCAGCTGCCGGAGGAACTCGTCGACAACGCGGCGGTCGTCGGCTCCCGTATCCAGCCGCGCCAGGGCAACTGGCGCTTCGCCTGCGAGAACGGGTACGACGAGGGACACGCCAAGTATCTGCACCGGACGGCGCTGTGGCGGGTGTTCAAGGCCATGCCCGTCTGGAACGAGACCCGCATCGTCCAGCGCGGCCGGTGGATCTACCGCGTGCAGGAGAAGCAGCACTGGGACGCGGACTTCCCCGGTCTGGGGAGGTGGAACAACCAGGCGTGGTTCAAGATGAAGCCGCCGCGGGAGGTCGCGAACATCGGGAACACCGGTTCGCACCGTGAGGTCAACCCGGTCATCGCCGCGCAGGAGTTCCCCGGTTTCGCCTCGGTCAGCATGCCCGGCGTCCTGCGCATCGTCTATCCGACCTTCATCCACTACGAGTTCTACGTGCCGGTCGACGACGACCACCACCTGTACGTCGGCGTCATGGCGAGCTTCCGGCGGGGCATCCGGACGCTGCCCTTCTACGTCAAGTACCTCGGCTTCGTCCGATGGCTCTTCCACGGCCAGTTCTCGGGCCAGGACAAGTGGATGGTGGAGGTGACGGACGCACCGCCGGAGCGCCTCTACCGTCCGGACGACTCCCTGCTGAAGTGGCGCAAGCTCGCCGAGGACACCTGCGAGGAGCGGGCCGCCCGGCTGCGCGGCGACGGCGCGGGGCCCGCCGGGCCGGATGCCGGGAGGCGGCCGGCCGCGGTGCGGGAATCGCGGGCCGGGAACTGAACGGTCACCACGCGGGACCGCCGGGCCGGCGAGCGGCCGGGCACCGGGCGGTGACCTCCTACGGGAGCGAGGGATTTGGAACATGGCACAGATCGTGCTCGGGGTCGGAGCGTCCCACTCGACCCTGATGAACACCCATGGGGACCATGTGGTGCACACCGACCGGGCGGAGCGGTTCCGCGCCGCGCTCGACGAGGCCAGAAGCGCCGTCGAGGCCGTCCGGCCCGACGTCGCCATCGTCATCGGATCGAACCACTTCCGGGGCTTCTGGCTCGACATGATCCCGGCGTTCACCCTCGGCGTGGGCGAGGTCATCGCCTCCGGCGAGAGCGGGACGCCGAAGGGCCCGCAGCGGACCGACCCCGCCTTCGCGCAGGCCCTCGCGGAGCACCTCGTCGACGGGGGCACCGAGGTCGCTATCTCCGCGCGCCTGCAGATCGACCACGGCCAGACCCATGCCGTCCAGTACCTGCTCAACGGCCTGGACGTGGCCGTGGTGCCGCTGGTGGTGAACGTGTTCGCGGCTCCGCTGCCCCGGATGGACCGCTGCGCCGAGCTGGGCCGTAACATCGCGGCGGCGGTCGAGGCCCTGCCGGGCGACCGGCGTGTCGTGGTGATCGCCTCGGGCGGTCTGTCGCACCGGCTGCCCTGGCCCTCCGACTGGCGCGATCCGCGCGGCGAGGACGAGGAGTTCCTCGTCGAGGCATGGCTCAACGGACGCGGCGACTGGGAGCGGTACGACAGCCGTCGTCGTGCGATCGTCACGGCCGCCCGCCCGACGATCTCGACCGGTTTCGACGAGGAGTTCCTCACCGAACTGGAGCGCGGCGGGCTGCACCGGTACACGGGTCTGACCAGCCAGGACATCGAGGAGGCGGCCGGCAACGGCGGTCAGGAGCTGCGGGCCTGGGTGGCGATGGCCGCCGCGCTGAAGTTCGCCGCCGGCCGGAGGCTCGTATACGCGCCGATGCCGGAGTGGCTCACCGGGATGGCCGTCGCGCTCATCGAGCCCGCGGCCGTCCCCGGAGCGCCCTCGTGACCGGGACGGCGCAACCGCGGAGCGCGGACGCCGGGACCGAGGCGCTGGTGGGCCGGGTGCTCGCCCGGATCACCGCCGACCGGCTGCGGGAGGCCGCCCACGCCGTCACGGCGGTGGCCAGCCCCACCGGTCGGGAGGCCCCGCTCGCACATCTGC